>DAOTXE010000023.1:0-31579 GCA_034435355.1 Chloroflexota bacterium | reverse complement strand
GGAGACGTCCCCAACCCCGCCGCGCCGCCCCCCGGCTGCCACTTCCACACGCGATGCTGGCTCCGGGAGCGACTGGGCAACCCGGCCGAGTGCGTGGAGGTGGCTCCGCAGCTGCGCGTCGTCACCGCCGGGCACGAGGTCGCCTGCCATTTCGCCGAGCAGGTGGACGGTTCGGTGGAGCAGCGACGGGCGACCGGCCGCGGGGCGATCGCGGCGCCGGCCGTCCCCGGCTCGGCCGCCGGGCCGGACCGGCCCCTGGCGCCCGAGCGACCCCCGGCGCATTAGACTCGGAGCGTGCAGTCGCTCCGGATCGCCCTCGCCCAGCTCGCGCCACGCCTCGGGCTCCTCGACGCGAACCTTGCCCGCCACCACGAGCTGCTCGCCGAGGCGCGCGCCTGCGGGGCGGGCCTGGTGGTCTTCCCGGAGCTCGGCCTGACCGGGTACCACCTGCAGGACCTGGCGGCCGAGGTCGCGATGCGGATCGACGATCCGCGCTTCCTCGCGCTCGCGGCGGAGACCACCGGCTGCTCCGCGGTCGTGAGCTTCGTGGAGGAGTCGCCCGACCATCGCCTGTTCATCGCCGCCGCCCTTCTCGAAGACGGCGCCATCCGCCACGTCCAC
This sequence comes from Chloroflexota bacterium, assembly GCA_034435355.1. Taxonomy (GTDB): domain Bacteria; phylum Chloroflexota; class Limnocylindria; order Limnocylindrales; family CSP1-4; genus CTSoil-043. Next base: position 30,958 of record DAOTXE010000023.1, on the reverse strand, counting down.
CGCAAGCTCTACCTGCCGACCTACGGGCTCTTCGACGAGCGCCGCTTCTTCGCGGCCGGCGACGCGTTGCGGTCGACGCCATCGCGGATCGGCGTCGGGGTCGGGCTCGCGATCTGCGAGGACTTCTGGCACCTGCACGTGCCCGCGCTCCTCGCCCTGGACGGCGCCCAGATCCTGGTGGACGTCGCCTCCTCGCCGGGTCGCGACGTGGCGGCCGTGAACGCCGGGGGGCTGGGGACGGCAGTCTCGTGGCGCACGCTGCTGCGGACGTACGCGCAGCTCACGACGAGCGTCGTCGTCTTCTGCAACCGGGTCGGCGTCGAGGAATCCGTCTCCTTCTGGGGAGGATCCATGATCGTCGGGCCGACCGGCGACGTGCTCGTCGAGGGCCCGCTCTACAACGAGGCGCTCGTCATCGCGGACGTGCCCCTGGCTGACGTCCGGCGCGAGCGCATCGTCCTGCCGCTCCTGCGCGACGAGCGGCCGGAGCTGCTCGTGCGCGAGCTCGGCCGGATCGTGGCCGGGCGCGCCGGCATCGCGGAGGACGGCACGGGCGGGCCAGCGGCGGAGGGGTGAGCATGGAGAGCCCCCCGCTGTTCGAGCTGCCGGAGGAGCTCGCGATCGACACCGGCGTCGCGCGCCGCGTGATCACCGCCTTCATCCGGGCGCAGCTCGCCCAGGCCGGCTTCGAGCGGGCGGTGCTGGGCCTGTCGGGCGGCATCGATTCGGCGCTCGTGGCCTACCTCGTGGCGGAGGCGATCGGGGCGGACCGGCTCCTGTGCGTCCTGATGCCGTACCGGGCATCCTCGCCGGCGTCGCGTGCCGACGCCGAGGTCGTCGTGGAGCGGCTCGGTTGCGCCAGCGAGCTCGTCGAGATCACTCCGATCATCGATGGGTACTTCGGGCAGGCAGGTGCGCCCGGGGCCGGGGGCGCGGCCGCGCTCGAGGCGTCCGCCGTGCGGCGCGGGAACGCGATGGCCCGCGCGCGGATGCTTGTCCTCTACGACCGTTCGGTGACCTGGCCCGGACTCGTCGTCGGGACCGGCAACAAGACGGAGGCCCTGATCGGGTACACGACGCTCTTCGGCGACAGTGCCTGCGCGTTCAACCCGATCGGCGATCTGTACAAGAGCCAGGTGCGCCAGGTGGCGGCGGCGGTCGGCGTTCCGGAGGCGATCATCCGCAAGGCGCCGTCGGCCGACCTGTGGCCCGGCCAGACGGACGAGGCGGAGGCGGGCTTCAGCTACCCCGCGCTGGACCGGATCCTGTTCTGGATGATCGATCGGCGGCGAAGCGACGAAGAGCTCGTTACGATGGGTTTCGATCGGGCCGTCGTCGATCGCGTGGGACGCCTGGTGGCGACCTCCGAGTTCAAGCGCCAGGTGCCGCCGATCGCGAAGCTCGGCCTGCGGACGCTCGGCATCGACTACCTGTACCCGCGACGGCGTCCCGGCTCGGCCGGACGGTGAGCGCGGACCCGGGCGCGCCAGGCGGCCCGCGCGGTCGCCTCTATGTCGTCGCGACGCCGATCGGGAATCTCGGCGATGTCACCCTCCGCTCGCTCGAGGTTCTCCGGGGCGTCCCGCTGGTCGCCGCGGAGGACACCCGGGTCACCGGGCGCCTCTTCGCGCGCCACGAGATCACCACCCGGCTGGTCGCGCATCACGCCCGCAACGAGGCGGCGACGATTCCGGGCCTGCTCGACCACCTCCGCGCCGGGCTCGACCTTGCGCTCGCCACGGACGCCGGGACGCCGCTCGTCTCTGATCCCGGCGCCGGGCTCGTCGCGGCGTGGGCCGCGGAGGGCGGCGAGGTGGTGCCGATCCCGGGCGCGTCGGCCGTCCTGGCGGCGCTCGTCGCCTCGGGGATCGCGGGGCCCCGCTGGAGCTTCGAGGGCTTTCTGCCGCGACGCGGGCGGGAGCGGCGGGAGCGCCTTGCGCGCCTGGCAGCCGACGACCGGACGGTCGTGCTCTTCGAGGCGCCGGGGCGCCTCGCCGGGACGCTTGCGGACCTCGCGTCGGCGTGCGGTGCGGCGAGGCCGGCGGCAGTCTGCCGCGAGCTCACGAAGCTCCACGAGGAGACGCTGCGGGGAAGCCTGGGCTCGCTCGCCGGAGCGGCGGCGGCAGGCGAGATCGACCGGCGAGGCGAGGCCGTCGTCGTCGTCGGCCAGCGGCCGCGCGACGGGCACCCGCGGCCCGGTGTGGGACGCGGCGGCGAGAGCGGCGCAGAAGCTGGGACGGTGGGGCCGGCCGGGTCCGCGCCCGGGGCGGAACCCGAGGCGCTCGCCGGGGCCCGGGCGGAGGTCGCGCGGCTCGTGGCCGGCGGCGCGGCTCGAGGCGCGGCCGCACGCGCGGTGGCCGCGTCGACCGGGCTCCCGCGGCGGATGCTGTACGGCGCGCCGGACGCCGGTCCGGGCTGACGCGTCCAGGGTGGAGGGCGCATCGCGGGCCGGCTGACCGCCCGACAGGTGTGGCGGCGCGACGGGCGCCGGAGGGGAGGACGGGGCCCGTCGCGCGCGAAGCGGGTGCCGTTCAGGCGACGAGGACCGCCTCATCCGGCTCGGGGTCGTCCGGCGCCACGCCCGGCTCCGGCTCGTCCTCGTCCGCGGCGCCATCGGCCGCGGCTGCGGGCTCGAGGCCGAGAGCGGTGGCCCGTGCCGCCAGCGCGTCCGCGGCGTAGTCCTTCTTGCGGCGGCCCGAGAGCATCTCGACGGCGGTGGCCACGACCTCGGTCCTCCAGTGGTGCGACCCGTGGTCGTCGTCCCACTGGCGGGTCTGGATCCGGCCCTCGATGGCGACGGTCATGCCCTTGCCGAGGTAGCTGGCACAGATGTCGGCGAGACGGTCCCAGGTGACCACCGAATGGAACTCGGCCTTCTCCTTGCCGCCGCCGACGTACTCGTTGGTTGCCACGGAGAAGGTCGTGACGTTCTTCCCGCTCGCGAGCACCCGCAGCTCGGGGTCGCGCGTGAGGCGCCCGGTGAGCAGTACCTTGTTCATCGGTCCGATCCCTCCTGGCCGGCCGGCGCACCGGACCGGGCCTGCGTTCGAAGCGGCGGGCGATCGAGGCTGTGTCGGCGGGCCCGGGTGGACGATGACGTGCCCGCCGTGTCCCGGATCCTGGCGCGGATCGATCACCCGGCGGGAAACCACGGCTTCACGGCCGCTTACCGGCCCGGGACGCGCCTGCGCGGGGCTGTCAGCCCGCAGCGGTGGAGGCTCGTCCGCTCCGCCGGACGCCCCGCGACCCCGGCACGACGATCCCGCCGACGACCGCCGGGTCTGCCGTCGGTCGTTCGGCCGCGTAGAGATCGCAGAAGACCGTCACGATCTCCGGATCGAACTGCGTTCCGGCGTGGCGCTGGATCTCGCGGATGGCCTGCGCGTGCGTGATGGCCCGCTTGTACGGCCGATTCGTGGTCATGGCGTCGTACGCGTCGGCGAGCGCCACGATCCGCGCGCCGAGCGGGATCTCGTCCCCGCGCAGGCCGTACGGATACCCATGCCCGCCGAACCGCTCGTGGTGGTGCAGGACGATCGGCACCGCATCCCGCAGCACCGAGGCCTGCTCCAATATCACCTGGCCGATCCGCGGGTGCTGGACGACCGACTGCCATTCGACCGAGGTGAGCGCGGAGGGCTTCTCCAGGATCTCCTCGGGGAGGGCCAGCTTGCCGACGTCGTGGAGCAGGGCAGCCAGGCGTATCCGGTCGAGCTCGGGGTCCGGAAGCCCCATGCGGCGCGCCATCCCAACGGCCAGCGTGGCAATCAACGCCGAGGCGTGGCCGCGATGGTTCGGGTACGGGGTCAGCGTGGTGACGAGCGCCTGTTCGGCGGCCAGCCTGGCCAGGTGGGCCAGGTCGGTCGCCCGGGCCCTGCCCTCGGCCGAGATCGGCGCCCGCGGCACGCGGGCCTCGTCGCTTGGCTCGGAGAAGACGTAGACCTGGTCACGCCCGAGCGACTTCGCCGAGTACATCGCGGCGTCTGCATCGCGCACGAGCGTGTCGATCCGCAGGTTGCCGCCCGGCCCGCCCGCGACCCCGATCGACACCGTCACGTCCACGCTGAGCGAGTTGTCGATCCGGAACCGGGTCCCGCTGACGAGCAGGCGGAGCTTCTCCGCGAGCGACGCCGCGTCCTCGATGCTTGTCTCGGGGAGGATGAGCATGAACTCCTCGCCGCCGTACCTGCCGGCCATGTCGGTTGCCCGGATGTTCGCGCGGAGCACATCGGCCACGCCGCGGAGGACCGCGTCGCCGACATGGTGGCCGTGGGTGTCGTTGACCACCTTGAACCGGTCGATGTCGACGAAGCCCACGGAGAGCGGCCGGTTGTAGCGCGCGGCCCGCTCGACCTCGGCGAAGAGCATGCCCAGTAGCGCCGGGCGGTTGGCGATGCCGGTCATCCGGTCCACGGTCGCGGCATCGTGCGAGATCGCGAGCGTCGCGGCCAGCTGGGCGACGGCGCGCCCGAGTCGGCCGTCGAGGCCCCTGCCGCTGGCCGGCACCGCGGTCGCGAGATCGCCCGAAGCGAGCCGCTCGGCGGCCGCGACGACTGGGACGACGCGAGCCCGGATCCAGAGGCTGGCGATCGCGGCCGTCACGCTCATCCCGAGTATCAGCGCAGTGACGATCGCGGTGGGTCCGAGGCCACCGACCGTCGCAGGGCCGCCCGGGCTAGCCTCGACGAGGAGGACGAGAAGAGCGAGCGGAGCCAGCAGCCCCAGTCCGCCGAGGGCGCGTATCACCCCGTCACGGTACCTGTGCGGGTGGATCCGGTCGCCCGTACCGAAGGTACCGCCGGGGCCGGAGGAAGTCCCGGAACCAGCGCCCGAGCGGCCCGGGCGCCAGCTCCCGGGATGGCGATCGCGCCCGCCAGACGGTCCGGAATCGGCCGCCGCCGCTGGTATACTCCCGCGGTCCCGACGCCCGGTTCGGGGCCCCGCAGGAGTCAGCGATTGTCCGAGACCGAACGATCGGTCGCCCTGCACCGCGCGAACGCGGCCACGCTCGCGCGGGTTGTCCGGCGCGGGGCAGCCGGCCGGACCTCTCTCCGGTGCGCGCACCCTGGGCGTCGTTCGTGGCTCGTCGAACTCGAGCGCGGCTGGAGCGCGGCGATGCCCGCCACGGTGATCGTCGGCCTCCAGTGGGGAGACAAAGGCAAGGGCAAGGCAACAGACTTCCTCTCCGAGCAGGTCCACTGGGTCGTCCGCTACCAGGGCGGCGTGCGCGAGAACATCGAACGCGGGCTCGGTCTCCACGCCTCGTCGCGCGTGCTCGTCGCTCTGGTCGACGAGGGCGGCATGTCGCGGGAGGATGCCTACGGGATCGTGCAACAGGCTGCGATCCAGGCGGCTGACGAGCGGCACCCGCTGCGCGAGGTGCTCGCGTCCGACCCCCGCGTCTCGGAGCGACTCACCCGCGCCTCGCTGGACGCCGGCTTCGGCGACGCTGCATTCCTCGTCCACGTCTCGACGATCATGGAGCGTCTCGACGTCATCGACCCGGGGATCGCCCGATGATCCCGGCGGCGCGTTCGGTCCGGCCGGGCGCCGTTGGCCGGAACGCCATGCTCGCCGCCCGCCCGCGCCGGGGCGCCGGTGCCCGGCGATGAGCGGGGACCTTCTCTCCCGCAGGTTCCGATTCGGCCTGAACGTGGTCCCCAGGGATGGGATCCCGGACCCGGCGGGCCGCGCCGTCGAGGAGCGCCTGCCGGCCCTCGGCCTGGCCGCGATCCGGCAGGTGCGGGTCGGGCGTCGCATCGAGGTCTCCGTCGAGGCGAACGATGAGGATGCGGCCCGCGCCCTCGTCGACGGGCTTGTCCGGGAGCTCCTGGCCGACCCGGCGATCGAGCAGTGTTCGATCGAGCCGCTCGGCGCGATCTCGGCTGCGCGCGGGGAGCCCGGAGGCGCGCTGCCCCCGCGGGACGGGAGCCGCCCGGGCGTCACCGTCGAGGCGCCCGACGTGGCCGCCGCCCTGGAGCCGCGGCGCGCCCTCCTCTCCGTCTCCGACAGGACGGGACTCGCCGAGCTCGGGGCCGGGCTCGTGGCACGCGGCTTGGAGCTCGTGAGCACCGGTGGCACGGCGCGGGCGCTTCGCGCGGCCGGCCTGCCCGTCACCGACGTCGCCGCCGTCACGGGGTTCCCGGAGATGCTCGATGGTCGCGTGAAGACGCTCCATCCGCGGATCCACGCGGGCGTCCTGGCCGATCGACGCAATCCCGAGCACCGCGCCCAGCTCGCGGCCGCTGCGATCGAGCCCTTCGCGCTGGTCGTCGTGAACCTCTACCCGTTCGGCGCCGCGGCCGAGCGGGCTGCCCGGGGCGAGCTGGGCCTGGACGGCCTCGTCGAGGAGATCGACGTCGGCGGCCCGTCCCTGGTCCGGGCGGCCGCCAAGAACGCCGCGAACGTCGCGATCGTGACGTCGCCGTCCCGCTATCCGGCGATCCTCGCCGCGCTCGACGAGCCGGGGGGCATCCCGGCCGGCCTGCGGGCCGCGCTCGCCGTCGAGGCGTTCCGGCACACCGCTGCATACGACGCGCGGATCGCCGAGGTCCTGCCCGGTGAGCTCGACCGGGCCGGGGTCGCGCTGCCCGACGAACCCGGCCTGCCGGGGAGCCACGACCCGTTCCCGGCGACGCTCACGATCGCGCTCGAGAAGGTGGAGACGCTCCGCTATGGCGAAAACCCGCACCAGGCGGCGGCGCGCTACCGCCGTCCCGGCGCCACCGACGCCGACGGACCGTTCGCAGCCGGTGAGCCGCCCCTTCAGGGGAAACCGCTCAGCTACACGAACATCCTCGACGCGGCTGCCGCCTCCTCGCTCGGGCGTTCCCTGCGCGGGCCCGGCTGCATCATCGTCAAGCACACCAACCCGTGCGGAGCGGCGGAACGGTCGAGCCTCGCCGCAGCCTGGGACGACGCGCTTGCCGGCGACCCGGTGAGCGCGTTCGGCGGCGTCGTCGCGCTGACGGGGACGGTCGACGCCGCGCTGGCCGAGCGGCTCGGAGCCATCTTCCTCGAGCTCGTCGTCGCATCGGGGTTCGATCCCGGTGCGCGCGCCGTGCTCGCCCGCCGGCCGAACCTGCGCCTCATGGTCGACCGGCGGCTGGGCGCTCCGGGCGAACCCGGCAGACCGGACCCGCGGGGCGCGTTCCGGACGGCGGCCGGGGCCGTCCTCGTGACGGCGGCCGACACCGTGCCGGACGATCCGGCGGGCTGGTCCTGCGTCACGCGGCGCGCGCCGACCGGACGCGAGCGCACGGATCTCGACCTCGCCTGGCGTCTCGTCCGGGGCGCCACCAGCAACGCCATCGTGCTCGTCCGTGACGGGATGCTCATCGGCCTCGGTGCGGGCCAGACGAGCCGGGTCGACGCCGCCCGGCAGGCGCTCGAGAAGGCTCGCTCGATCCTCGGGCCTGCGCGGCTGGCCGGCGCCGCGTGCGCGTCGGATGCCTTCTTCCCGTTCCCCGACGCGGTCGAGGCATGCCTGGCGGCGGGCGTGACCGCGTTCGTCCAGCCGGGTGGATCGATTCGGGACGCGGAGGTGATCGCGGCCGTCGATGCCGCTGGTGCGGCGATGCTCGTGACGCGGACGCGGCACTTCCGGCACTAGCGACCGCCGAGCCGGCGGCGCATGCATCGAAGGGCCCGCGGAGGGCCCGCGGGCCCGCGGTGTCCCGCTCGGCCCTGCTACGATCGGCCGGCCATGTCCGACCGACCCGCCCGCTTCTCCGTCACGACCTCCATCGCGTACGCCAACAACCGGCCCGGACTCCACACCCTCTACGAGGTGATCGGGGCCGACGCGCTTGCGCGCTGGCACCGGATGTGCGGGATCCCGACCCGCTTCCTGACCGGGACCGACGAGCACAGCCTCAACATCGCGATGCGGGCCGCCGAGGAGCATCGCTCCCCGCGCGACTTCGTCGACGAGCAGGTCGGGCTCTTCCGGGCGGCCGAGGACGCGCTGCTCATCAGCCCGGATCGCTTCATCCGGACCACGGACCCGGACCACGTGCACGCTGCCCAGGAGATGGTCCGGCGGGCCTATGCCAACGGGGACATCTACCTGGGCACCTACGAGGGCTGGTACTGCCCGAACGAAGGGTTCCGGAACGCCACCGACGTCGTGGAGACGGCCGCCGGGACGATCTGCCCGAACCATCCCGACGTCCCGCTCCAGTGGCTGACCGAGCGGAACTGGTTCTTCCGGCTTTCTGCGTACCGCGAGCGACTGGAGCGCTGGTTCGCGGAGCATCCCGACGCCGTTGCGCCCGAGCACCGGCGCAACGAGATGCTCGGCTTCATCCGGGGAGGTCTCGAGGATTTCTCGATCAGCCGGCCGGGTGGGGGATGGGGGATCCCGTTCCCGATCCTGCCCGACGGAGGCAGCGCGCTGCGCGCCGACGGCTCGTGGGACCCCGCTGCGGGCACGATCTACGTCTGGTACGACGCGCTGATCAACTACATCACCGGGGCGGGCTTCCCGGACGACCCGGTGGCCTTCGCCCGCTGGTGGCCGGCCGACCTCCACGTGATCGGCAAGGACATCGCCCGTTTCCACACGATCTTCTGGCCGGCCATGCTCTGGTCCGCCGGCCTCGAGGCGCCCCGCAGAGTGTGGGTCCATGGTTGGCTGCTCGCCCAGGGCCAGCGGATGAGCAAGAGCCGCGGCAATTTCCTCGACCCGATCGACTTCGTGGCCGCGTTCGGGAGCGACGGCGCCCGCTATGTTGCGCTTCGCGAGGCCGCCTTCGACCGTGACAGCGACGTCTCGTGGGACGCGTTCACGCGCCGCTACAACGCCGACCTGGCCAACGACTTCGGCAACTTCGTCAACCGGACCGTGTCCATGGTCGGCCGCTACCTCGCGGGCGCCAGGCCGGAGATGCGCGCGGCAGCCGAGAGCCCGCTCGGCGCGGCCTGGCCCGCAGTCCGCGACGCGTTCGCTGCGAAGCTCGAAGGCTGCCTCATCCACGAGGCGCTCGCGACGCTCTGGGAGTTCGTGGGGGCCGGCAACCGCTTCGTCGAGACGGAGCAGCCCTGGGTGATCGCCCGGGCGGCGAAGGCCGGCGAGGAGGGCGCCACAGATCGGCTCCGCCTTGTGCTCGGCGATCTCGTGGAGGCCTGCCGGCTCGTGGGACTCGCGGCCGCCCCCGTGATGCCGGGCCTCGCACCCCGGATCATGGCCCAGCTCGGCTATCCGTACGACTACGCTGCCGACGGCAACGGCGGGCCGTCGCTCCTCGACGAGCTGCGCTGGGGAGCCCATGCGGGTGCGCCGGGCGCGATGGCGGCGCCGGTCCCGCTGTTCCCGCGGATCGAGGTCGAGGCCGACGAGACGGGCGCGGATCGGCCGGGCTGAGCATGCGCCTGGTCGACAGCCACTGCCACCTCAACGCGGAGCCGTTCGCGGATGACGCGGCCGAGATCATCACTGCCGCCGAGGCCGCGGGCCTCGAACGCATCCTCGTGCCGGGCTGGGACGAGCCGTCCTGCGTCGCCGCGCTCGCCCTGATCGACCGCCTGCCGCGCCTGTCGGGCGTCGCGGTCGGGGTTCACCCCCACGCCGCCGCGACCACCGGCGCCGAAGCGTGGGCGCGGATCGTCGCGCTCGCGGCGGACCCGCGGGTCGTGGCGATCGGCGAGACCGGGCTCGACTTCGACCGGATGTGGTCGCCGCGGGATGTGCAGTTCGCGAACCTGCGCCGGAACCTGGCGCTCGCGCTTGCGACGGGCAAGCCCGCGATTCTCCACTGTCGCTCGAAGGCCGGCGAACGGGACGCCCAGGACGCGCTGCTCGCCGAGCTCGTGGATGCCGGGATCGGCGGCCACGCCGGGGATGCCGCCTTCGGATCGCGGCCGCCCGCGATCCTGCACTCGGTCTCCGGTCCGGTCGACTATGTGGCGGCGGCGCTCGAGCTCGGGTGCGCCGTCAGCGTGTCGGGGCTGGCGTTTCGCCGGGGCGAGGAGGCGACCGCCAAAGCCCTTCGCCTGGTCCCCGGGGAGCGGCTTCTCGTCGAGACCGACGCTCCGTACCTGTCGCCCCCGGGCGCACCGCGCCGCCGCAATGAGCCGCGCTTCGTCGAGACGACCGCGCGCTGGGTCGCGGGGCAGCGCGGCGACGATCCCGACTCGTTCGGCGACGGGCTGGTCGCGGCGTTCGACGCGACATTCCCGCTCGCCGCCGGCTGACTGCCCCAAGCAACTCAGCCGAGGCGCCGCCAGCTGAGCCGCAGGGACACGACCAGCGGCCGGCCGGGTTCGACCAGCCGGAAATCTCCGGTGTTCAGCCCGTTCGGCGGGCCCGTCTGCGGCTCCACGCAGACCCCGTCGGCGTGCTCGGTGTAGACGACCCAGTACGCCGCGTCGCTGTCGAGCGCGACCTCGAGGGCGCCCGGCCAGCGCACGATGGGCGGCGCCGAGACCCCGACGAAGCAGTCGTCCCACGGTCCGGGCGGGACGGGATCGACGGCCCCGGTCGGAAGTCCGTCCTGCCCGCGCCGGAGCATCCCGGCCGCGCGCACGTCGATCTCCACGGCGCCCCCCGTGGCACCCGCAGGCCCGCGAAGCGTGCGCGGGAACCACGGGTGCCAGCCCGCGATGGCCGGGAAGGACCGAGCGCCCGCGTGGACCTCGAGCGTCGCGGTCAGCGCGTCGGCTGCGAGCGACACGCGGTGGACGGCGCGCCCGCCGAACGGCCACGGGGGGTCGAGCGGCGCCTCGAGGACCGCGGCGTTCGATCCGACCGGGCCGGCCAGGCCCCAGGCTGTCTCCACCAGCGTCCCGTGGATCGCGTGCGGCGGGATCAGATGGGTGGGCAGCGCGTGCTCGGCCTCATTCCAGCGCAGGACGCCGTCACGAAGCCGGCCTGCCCACGGCACCATCGGGTAGGCACCCCAGGCGAGCGGTCCGTAACCCTCGGTGAGCAGGAGGTCCTGCCCGTCGATGCGGAGCGCGGCGATCCGGCCGCCCGCACCCGGGTCGAGGACCGCCTCGGCCGCCGCCGATCGAAGGACGATCCGGCTCACCGTGGCCTTCATGTCCCGCAGGGTAGCGCGGCACGGGTCACGACGTGCCGCCCTGTCGACGTGCCGCCCTGTCGACGCGCCGCCCGTGCGGCTGCCACACGCCGGGCCGGCCCGTCTTCCTGTTCGCGGCGCGGGCCCATTCCCGGCCTGGCGGGTCGCCCCAGACGAACAGATGGCCGGATTCGATCGAGCACAGAGCCGGTGGACCGCGGCTCTCGCCGGATTCGTTCGCCGTCGGCGGACATCGCGGCCACGGACGGACAGCGGTCGCCTGGTCGGCTCCGGAATCGGCCGATATGTTCGCCCGAGGCGACTCGGGACGGGCTGCGCCGCCCCGTGCGCCGGCGCTGCCGGACGACGCGGCGGTGCCGAACGCCCCGCCGCTGCCGAACGACCCGCCGCTTGACACGGCGGACGTGCGCCGCTAGATTGTTGGCACTCTCATATCGAGAGTGCCAGAGGCGGCGCGGAGCCGCCGTCACGACCCCGCTCGACGTGCGGCCGTGGCGGGGCATCGCTGCCGAGAATCGCGCGGAGATCCGCGCGCCAGTCCACCGAGGGGGCCGCCGGCACGACCGGCGGACGCGCCACCCACAGTGCACAGGAGGGTCACCCGTTGGCCACCGCAACCGAGACGACGAAGCTCCGACCGCTCGGGGATCGGGTCGTCATCAAGCCGTCGCCGCGCGAAGAGATCACCAAGAGCGGGATCGTCCTGCCGGACACCGCCAAGGAGAAGCCCCAGGAAGGCTCTGCGCTCGCCGTCGGGCCGGGCCGGATCCTCGATGACGGGTCGCGCGAGAAGATGGACGTCGCCGTGGGCGACAAGGTCCTGTACGCGAAGTACGCCGGTACCGAGTTCAAGGTCAACGGCGAGGACCTGCTCATCGTGAGCCAGAAGGACATCCTCGCGATCGTCGAGGGCTGACGGGCCCCTTCCGTCTCGCCCCGCCCTTCGCGCGCCAACCCAGGAGGAACCCGGATCCGTGGCTAAGCAGGTCATCTTCGACGACAGCGCTCGTCGCTCACTCAAGCACGGCATCGACAAGCTCGCCGACGCGGTCAAGGTGACGATCGGCCCCAAGGGCCGCAATGTCGTCCTCGACAAGAAGTTCGGCTCGCCCACCATCACCAACGACGGCGTGACGATCGCGCGCGACATCGAGCTCGAGGACCCCTTCGAGAACATGGGCGCGCAGCTCCTCAAGGAGGTCGCCACCAAGACCGACGACGTCGCCGGCGACGGCACGACCACGGCGGTCGTCCTCGGCCAGGCGATCGTCAGCGAAGGCCTCCGCAACGTGACCGCCGGGGCGAACCCGATGGTGCTCAAGCACGGCATCGAGCGCGCCGTGGAGACCATCGTCACCGAAATCAAGGCGGCGTCGCGGCCGGTCAGCTCGCGCGAGCAGATCGCGGCCGTCGCGGCCATCTCCGCGGCGGATCCCGAGGTCGGCGAGATCATCGCCGAGGTGATGGACAAGGTCGGCAAGGACGGCGTCATCACCGTCGAGGAGGGCCAGTCGCTCGGCCTCGAGAAGGAATACACGGAGGGGATGCAGTTCGATCGCGGCTACATCTCCGCGTACTTCGTCACCAACCCGGACCGGATGGAGGCCGTCCTCGACAACGCCCGCATCCTGATCACGGACAAGAAGATCTCGGCGGTCGCCGACATCCTGCCGTCGCTCGAGAAGGCAGTCGCGGTCGGCAAGCCGCTCCTGATCATCGCCGAGGACGTGGACGGGGAGGCGCTCGCCACGCTCGTCGTGAACAAGCTCCGCGGCACGATCCAGGTGCTTGGCGTCAAGGCCCCGGGCTTCGGCGATCGCCGCAAGGAGATGCTCCGCGACATCGCGATCCTGACCGGCGGGACGGTGATCTCCGAGGAGATCGGCCGCAAGCTCGACTCGGTCCAGGTCGAGGACCTCGGCGAGGCACGCCGCATCGTGGCCACCAAGGACGACACCACGATCGTGGACGGCGCCGGCAGCGAGCCCGACATCAAGGCGCGCATGACCCAGATCAAGGCGCAGATCGAGGAGACCACCTCGGACTACGACCGCGAGAAGCTCCAGGAGCGCCTCGCCAAGCTCGCCGGCGGCGTCGCCGTCATCAAGGTGGGCGCGGCAACCGAGGTCGAGCTCAAGGAGAAGAAGCATCGGATCGAGGACGCCCTCTCGACGACCCGCGCGGCCGTCGAGGAAGGGATCGTGGCGGGCGGCGGAACCACGCTGCTCCAGGCGATCCCGGCCCTCGACGCCCTTCACCTCGAGGGCGACGAGCAGGTCGGCGTCGATATCGTCCGGCGCGCCCTCGAGGCCCCCGCCAAGCAGATCGCCGACAACGCCGGCGAGCGCGGCGAGGTCGTCATCGAGCGTGTCAAGAACCTGCCCAAGGGACAGGGCTTCGACGCCCTCAAGGGTGAGTACGGCGACATGTTCGAGAAGGGCATCGTGGATGCCGCCAAGGTGACCCGCTCCGCGCTCCAGAACGCGGCCTCCATCGCGGCGATGGTCCTCACGACGGAGACGCTCGTGACCGACCTCCCCGAGAAGAAGGACGCCGGCAACGGCGGCGGTCACGGCCACGGCGGTGGCGGAGACATGGACTTCTAGCTCCCACCTCTCCACAGGCGGCGTGAGGCCCCGGCCGGGAACGGTCGGGGCCTCACGCTTCGTTGCATTGCCCGCACGGGCCATCCCGCAGGAACGGGCCATTCCGCACTGGCGGAGGCGCACCGCGGCCCGGCACGCTCGCCCCGAGGGAGGTCCGATGCCCGACGCTTCTCCTGCTCACACGAGCGACTGGTCCGGTCCGACGGCCGTCACGCCCGGGGCCGGCCGCTGGAAGCGGCTCGGCGAGGAAGGCTGCGCGCGGATCCAGTCCGCAGCGTGCACGATCCTGGAGCGGACCGGCGTGCGGGTCGACCACCCGGCCGCGCGGCGCCTGCTGGCGGCCGCCGGGGCACACGTGGATGAATCCGACCGCGTCCGCATCCCGGCGCGGCTCGTGGCCGAGGCGCTCGCCGTGGCGCCGAAGTCGCTCACCCTGCATGACCGGTCGGGCCGGCCGGCGATCGCATGGGGTGGCGAGACCGCCTGGTTCGGCCCGGGCTCGGACTGCCCCAACGTCGTCGACGGGAGAACGGGGGAGCGACGCCCGGCCACGCTCGAGGACGTCCGGGCCGGCATCGCCCTGGTCGACGCCCTGCCCAACATGGCCTTCGCGATGTCGATCTTCCTGCCCTCCGACGTGGACGGGCGGGTGGCGGACCGTCATCAGGCCGTGGCAATGCTGACCGGGACGACGAAGCCGCTGATCGTCGTGACGTACGAGCTCGACGGGCTGCGGGACGTGCTGGCGATGGCCGAAGCGGTCTCGGGCGGCGCCGGGGAGCAGGCGGCGCGCCCGACCGTCGGCTGGTACATCAACGTCACGCGCGGCCTGCTCCTGGACGAGGATGCGGTCGGCCGACTCCTCTTCCTGGCCGAGCGCGGCCTTCCGGCGCTTTGGATCCCGGTCACCTCCGGCGGGACGACGGGGCCCGTCACGCTCGCCGGGACGCTCGCCGTCAACCACGCTGGGGTGCTCGCCGGGATCGTGATCGCGCAGCTCGTCCGCGAGGGTGCGCCCGTCGTCGTGCCCGGCTTTGGCGGCGATGCCCTCGACCTGCGGACCACGGTGGATCCGTACGTCGGTCCCGATCCGAAGGGTGCTGCCGAGGCGCTCGCCCATCACCTGGAGCTCCCGATGTTCAGCCTCGGCGGAGGCGCGGACTCGAAGGTCGTCGACGGCCAGGCCGCCGCCGAGGCCGCCGCGGCCATCCTGGTCGACGCGCTTGCAGCGGGCCAGGTCACCCACGACAGCGGCTATCTCGAGTCGGGGCTCGCCGGGTCGCTGGCCCAGCTCGCGATCTGCGATGAGATCGTCGGCTGGACGCGCGCCGCAACGGCGCCGGTCGACCTGTCGGACGAGGCGCTCGCGCTCGATCTCGTCGACGAGCTCGGGGTCGAGGGCTCGTTCCTCGAAGCTGACCACACCTTCGCGCACTACCGCTCGCGGTGGTACCCGGCGCTGTTCGATCGCCGGTCCCGGGGCGCATGGGTCACCGCGGGCGGCCTGGCGCTTGCCGCCCGCGCCGCCGACCGGGCGGACGCGATCCGTGCCGCCAACCGCGTCCCGCCGCCGCTCCCCGATGACGCCGCGGCTGAGCTCCGGGAGATCGTGGCCCGCGCCGAAGCCCGGGCCGGCCTCTGAGGGCGACGCGCCGGTCGATGAGGCCGCCTCCCCCGGAGGCGGCAGGTGTCGGGGAGGCGCCGCGCAACGCGGCGAGAGGTGTTTCATGGACGAGACGACGTTCACGCTCCTGCGCCAGGCCGTCACGGACGGCGAGCCCGCGGCAGCCGAGGCGGCCGCCCGGCAGGCGCTGGCCGAGGGAATCCCGCCCCTGCGACTGATCGACGAGGCGGCGATGCCGGCGCTGCGCGAGGTCGGGGAGGGATTCTCGAACGGGGACCTGTTCCTGCCCGACCTGATGCTCGCGGCGCGGGCGATGCAGGCCGCGATGCGGGTGATCGAGCCGGCCCTCACGGCCGGCGGCGAGCAGCGCGCGTCGGCGGGACGCGTCGTGCTCGGCACGGTCGCCGGGGACATCCACGAGATCGGCAAGAACCTCGTGGCGACGCTGCTGTCGGCGAACGGCTTCGAGGTCTACGACCTCGGCGTCAACGTGGCGCCCTCGGCATTCGCGGCCAAGGCCGCGGAGGTCGGGGCCGGGCTGGTCGGTGTCTCCGCGCTCCTCACCACCACGATGACCGGGCAGCGCGCGGTCGTCGAGGCGCTCGGCGCGGCCGGCCTGCGGCCACGCGTCAAGGTGATGGTCGGCGGCGCCCCGGTCACCCGCGCCTGGGCCGAGGAGATCGGCGCCGACGCGTATGCGGAGGACGCGATCGCAGCCGTCGATACCGCGCGCCGGCTCGTCGGCGTGCAGGCATGAGCCGGGTGCCGCGATGACCACGATCGCCCCCGTCCAGCCCGCGCCGGCCGCCCGCCGGCCGCTGGCCACGCTCGTCGATCCCGCGATCCGGCTCGAGGTGCTCGATGCCGCCGCTATCGAGCGCATCCATGCCGCGACGCTCGAGCTCATCGAGACCGTCGGCGTGCGCTTCCCGTCGGCGCGGGCCCAGGCGATCTGGGCCGACCACGGCGCACACGTCGACCCGGGCACCGGGATCGTCCGCGTCCCGGCTCACGTCATCGAGTCGGCGTTGCAGACCGCCCCGGCGGCGTTCACACTCGCCGGCCGGGACCCCGGGCGTGACCTTCCGCTCGACGGCCACCACGTGTGGACCGCCACGGACGGCTGCGGTGTGGAGGTTGCCGATCCCACCACCGGCGAGCGGCGGCGCTCGACGCTCGACGACGTGGTCTCGATCTGCCGGGTCGCCGAGGATCTGCCCGAGGTCGGGTTCATCTGGATGCCCGTCTCCGCCCAGGACATCCGGCCCGAGGCCCGTGCGCTCCGGGAGCTCGCGTCGGCCCTCGGGATCACTTCGAAGCACGTGCAGACCGAGTCGGTCATGCACGCACGCGAGGCCGCCGTCGCGGTCGAGATGGCGCTCGCGCTCGCCGGCAGCCGTGAGGCGCTGCGTTCCCGGCCGCCGCTCTCGCTGACGTTCTGCACGATCAGCCCGCTCGCCCACGAGGCCGGGGCGCTCGATGCCGCGCTCGTGGCCGCCGAGGCGGGGATTCCCACCGGCTTCATGACGATGGCCTCCTGTGCCCACACCGGCCCGGCCACGCTCGCGGGCACCCTGGCCGTCGGGAATGCCGAGGTGCTCTCGGCACTGGCCCTGGTACAGCTGGCCACCCCCGGCGCGCCCGTCTACTACGCCGCCGCCCAGACCGCGATGGACCTGCGGACCGGCGCGTACACGGGCGGCGGCCCGGAGGACGTCCTGTTCGGGATGGCTTCGGGCGAGCTGGCCGATCACTACCGCGTGCCGCTCTCGATGGGCGCGTTTGCCACCGGCGCGCACGTGCCGGACTGGCGGGCCGGCCTGGAGAACGGCCTTGCAGCGCTCGCCGCGTGCGTCGGACGGGCGGACATGCTGCTCGGCATGGGCCTGCTCGCCGGGAGCCGGATCTGGTCCTACGAGCAGCTCCTGCTCGACGCCGAGATCCTCGGGCTGGTCCGCGGGATCTGTCTCGGAATCCCGGTGGACGACGAATCGCTGGCAATCGAGGTCATCCGCGGCGTCGGGCCGGGAGGTGACTTCCTCTCCGAGCCCCATACCCGCCGGCACATGCGCGAGCGCTGGAGCCCCGCGCTCATCGACCGCCGCCCGCCTGCGCCGGACGGCACGCGCCGTGTCGACGCCCGGGAGCGGGCCCACGAGCGTGCGCTCGAGCTGCTGGCGACGGCGCCGGGCGCCCCGCTCGATCCGGCCCTCGCGGCGGAGCTCGTGCGGATCGCGGAGACGGCCGGGGAGCCCGACCGGTGAGCGGGCGGGCGGGCCGCCGCCCGACGCTCGACCTGCTCGAGCCGGAGGGCGTTGAGCGGATCCTGGACGAGGCGCTCGCCGTGCTGCGGGACCCCGGCGTCCGGGTGGACGACGCCGAGACACGCACCCTGCTGGCGGGCGTGGGAGCCGAGCTTCGCGATGGCGTGGCCTCGATCCCCGAGGCCGCCGTCCGGGCGGCGCTGGCGACCGTCCCACGAAGCTTCACGCTCCACGCCCGCGACGGCTCGCCGGCGGTCCGCTACGGCGCGGGCGAGGTGGCCTTCGATCCGGGCTCCTGCGGCGTGGCGGTGCTCGACCCGGCGACAGGTGCGCATCGGCCGTCGACGGCCGCCGACCTTGCCCGCCTGGTTGCGGTCGCCGAGCGCCTTCCCGTCTACGCTGCACAGTCCACGGCCGTCGTCTGCTCGGACGTGCCGGCCGAGCTCGGCGACCGCTACCGGCTCCTGATCGTGCTGCTCGGCTCGGACAAGCCTGTCGTGACCGGCGCGTTCACGGCAGACGGGCTGGGCCCGATGCTCGAGCTGCTGGCGGCCGACGCGGGCGGCACGGACGCCCTTCGCGCACGGCCCCGGGCGGTCTTCGACGTCTGCCCGTCGCCTCCCCTCGACTGGACCTCGTTCGCCTCGCGCTGCCTCGTCGGGCTCGCCCGCGCAGGCGTCCCTGCCCAGATGGTGTCGATGCCCCTCGCCGGCGGCGCCGGGCCCGTCGCGCTCGCAGGCTCGATCGTGCAGCACGCGGCCGAGTGCCTGGCCGGGATCGTCATCCACCAGGCGGCGGCCCCGGGCGCGCCGATCGTGTGGGGCGGAGCGCCGGCGATCCTCGACATGCGGATCGGCGCCACGCCGATGGGCGCGATCGAGACGGCGATGCTCGATGCGGGCAACGCGGTGGTCGGGCGCTCGCTCGGCCTCCCCACGCACGGCTACCTGGGTGCCACCGATGCCAAGGTTGTCGATGCACAGGCCGGCATGGAGAGCGCCACGACGGCGCTCGTCGGGGCACTCGCGGGCATCGACCTCATCTCGGGCGCCGGGATGCTCGATTCGCTGCGCTGCCAGAGCGCGGAGAAGCTCGTAATCGACGCCGAGGCGATCGCGAGCGCGCTCCGGCTGGTGCGCGGCATCGCGCTCCCGCAGGGGTCGCTCGGACTCGACGCGATCCGCGAAGCGGGCTTTGCGGGGCGCTTCCTCGAGCTCCCCGAGACGCGCCGCCGCTTCCGCGAGGAGCAGTACCTGCCGTCCGCCGTGGTGGATCGCGGGTCGCTCCGTGCCTGGCTCGAGGCCGGCGGACACGACGCCTTCGAGCGCGCCCGCTCGCAGGTCGATGCCCTGCTTGCGCGTCCGTCGCCGACGAGCCTGGACCTCGACCGCGCCAGGGGGCTGGCCGGGCAGGTCGCGGCAGCGCTCAGGTCGGCCGGCTTCGACGGCCTGCCGGGAGTGGCGGCCGACGTGGCTGCGGGGGCCGGGCGGGCGTAGCCGGCACGCTCAGGGCCGCGCGCCGACGCCCCGCGAACCGCCGGACGGTCCGGATGTCGACGGGCGGTGCCGTCGACGGGCGGTGCCGTCGACGGGCGGTGCATGGCGCCGCCGTACAATCGAGGCGTGGAATCCCCTCCGTCCTGGCTGGCCGACGAGCCGCCGCTGCCCGACGCGCCCGCGTCCGACACCGAGAGCGGGCAGGGGTCCGCGGGCCCGGACCCGCGCGCCCCGGAGCGTGACCGGGGTCTCGCCACGGGGATCGCGTCGCGCGAGGAGCTGGCCGCGACGATCACGGCGCGCCTGAACCCGGAGCAGGCCCGCGCCGTGACGACCACGGAAGGGCCGCTCCTGATCCTCGCTGGGGCCGGGAGTGGCAAGACGCGGGTCGTGGCCCACCGGGTCGCCTTCCTGATCGGCGTCCTGAGCGTCGCGCCCTGGCGGATCCTCGCGGTCACCTTCACCAACAAGGCGGCCGCAGAGATGCGGGAGCGCATCGTGGCGCTCGTCGGCCCCGACGACGGCCGGAAGGTGGAGATGGGCACCTTCCACGCGGTCTGCGCCCGGATGCTGCGCCGGGACGGGCTGGCGACCGGGCTCGACCCGCGCTTCGTGATCTACGACACGGACGACCAGCTGACGCTCATGAAGCAGGTCTTCCGGGACCTCGACACGCCCCTCCAGGGCGGCCCGATCCGGCCGCGTGGCGTGCTCGAGGCACTCTCCCGGGCGAAGAACGACCTCGAAGGCGCGGACGCGCTCGTGGAGATGGCCACGACCCGCTACCAGGAGGACGTCGCGAAGCTCGCCGTGGCGTACGAGCGCCGGCTCCGCGCGGCCGGCGCCCTCGACTTCGACGACCTGCTGGGCTGGACCGTGCGCCTCCTCGAGACAGCGCCGGACGTGCTCGGCCGCTACCAGGCGCGCTGGCGCTACATCCACGTGGACGAGTACCAGGACACGAACCGGGCCCAGTACCGGATCGTCCGTTCGCTCGCCGCCGCCCACCACAACCTGTGCGTGGTCGGAGACGACGACCAGTCGATCTACGCCTGGCGCGGCGCCGACCTCCGCAACATCCTCGACTTCGAGCGCGACGAGCCCGGCGCCACCGTGGTCAAGCTGGAGCGGAACTACCGGAGCACCCAGCTGATCCTCGAGGCCGCGCACGCCGTCGTCGCCAACAACGTCGGGCGCAAGGAGAAGAAGCTCTGGACCGAGAAGGCGGCGGGCCGTCCGATCCAGCGCTTCGAGGCCTACGACGAGGAGGAGGAGGCGGAGTGGATCGCCCGCCAGGTCGAGGCGCTCCTCGGCGGGCGCGCGTCGCCGCTGACCGCGCGGGCCGACGACACCGCCGCGTTCCGGCCGAAGGACATCGCGGTCCTCTACCGGACGAACGCCCAGTCGCGGGCGATCGAGGAGGCCTTCCTCCGTTACGGGATCCGTTACCAGCTCATCGGCGGGACGCGCTTCTACCAGCGTCGCGAGGTCAAGGATGCCCTGGCCTACCTTCGGATCCTGCGCAGCGACCGCGACCGCGTGAGTTTCGAGCGCGTCATCAACCTCCCGCCGCGCGGCCTCGGCGACCGGTCGCTCGAGGTGATCCGGGTCGCCGCCGACGTGCCCGAGGCAACCCACTGGAGCGCCCTGGAACGGGCGGCCGCGGACGGGCTGGGCGTGCTGACCCCGCGTGCCCGGAACGCCGTCGCGGACTTCGTGGCCCTCGTCCGGCGGCTTCGGTCCCGGGTTGGGCTCCTGCCGCTGCCCGAGCTCCTCGACGACGTCCTGGAGGCGTCCGGTTACCGGGCGATGCTCGCCGACGGAACGGAGGAGAACGAGGAGCGCTGGCGGAACCTGCTGGAGCTTCGGTCGGTGACGACCCGCTACGACGACCTTGCGCCGGATGACGCCCTGGACCGGCTCCTGGAGGAGACGGCGCTCGTCGCCGACCAGGACAGCTACGAGGGCGACGCGGACGCGGTCACCCTCATCACGCTGCACGCGGCGAAGGGCCTGGAGTTCGGCGCCGTCTTCATCGGCGGCCTGGAGGAGGGGATCTTCCCGCATGCCCGAGCCCTCGCCGCGGAGCGGGACCGGGACGACCCGCGCGAGCTGGAGGAGGAGCGCCGCCTCGCCTACGTCGGGATCACGCGGGCCAAGGAGCGGCTCTTCCTGTCCCACGCCTCGCGGCGTGCAACGTGGGGTCCGGCAGGCGGCCCCGCCCTGCCGTCGCGCTTCCTCTTCGAGATCCCTGCCGATCTCATGGACGGCCCGCGATTGCTCCCCGGCGCCGCGGACCCGTACGACCTCGACCTCGCATTCGGGGCGCGGCGCTCGTCGCGGCTGGGCGCGCGAACCGGCGGCGCCTGGCGGGTGGGGAGCGGCCGGCCCGGCGCCCCGGCCCCGGGTGAGAGCTTCCGCCCGTCCCGCGATCTCGCAGCACGCCGGGAAGCGTTTGCCGCGGGAGCCCCGTCGGGCTCGTTCGGAGCGCCCGCGAGCCGGCGCCTGCGCGGCGACGACGCCGAACCGCCGGATCATCCGGATGCGGCCTTCCCGGACGACGACGTGCCCGTACGCCAGCAGCCCGCGCGCCCGACAGGTTTCCCGGTCGGGCGGACAACAGGCATGCCGCGCGTCCGTGTCCCCGGCGAGCGGCTCTTCCGGGATGGCGATCGCGTCGTCCACGCGCGGTTCGGGGACGGCGTGGTCGTGACCTCGAAGCTGACCCGGGACGACGAGGAGGTCACCGTCGCGTTCCGCTCCGGCGGCCTGAAGACCCTCCTCGCGAGCATCGCGAACCTGGAGATCGGCCGCTGAGCGGCCCGGTCGATAGCCCCGGATCGCCCGCGGGTCGCTCCAGGAGAACAGATCGGCGGACGCCCGCGATCGTGGAGCCGCGTGCCGCCCGATCCGAGCCATACGTTCGCGCGAGACGACCGAATCGGCCCGGGCTTGCCGGTGACGGGCGACGAGGCTCCCGCTTCGGCCGCCCTGTTCTCCTGTGGCGACCCCGCCGTGCCGGACGCGACCTGCCCTGCGGCAGGCTGCTCGCCGCCCTGGGCCTTCGCGCGCCCGACTCGATCCGAGTGTGTGCGCGGGGCCACCGCGTCGCCGGTGGAGAACAGGCCGCCCGAACCCGCAGGGGTGGACGTCCCACGCCGGCCTGATCCGCGGCGATCGTTCGTGGCACGCGAACAGGTGGACGGAGCGACGGCCTCGCTTGGACCTTTGACACGCCCGTTCGCGCGATCTGTTCGCCCGGGGCGACCTCGCCGCAGCAACCGGCTGCCGGCCGGGTGCAGGCCGTGCCCGACGAGTCGAGATCGAGCGTCCATTCTGCCGGCGACGCCCGCCCGGTGACACCTGCCCGCCGACGACGAGCTTCACGGCTACCCGCCGTCCGGTGGCGCTAGACTCGGGCTCGCAATGAGTGTGCCCGACCTTCCCGTCGATCCCGCGCTCGTCACGGCCGCCGCCAGCCTGACCGCGGACGCGGCGGGGGAGCGGCACGCCGCGCTGACAGCGGAGATCCGTGCTGCCAACCACGCGTACTACGTCGAGGACAACCCGACGCTCTCCGACGCCGAGTACGACGCGCACTTCCGCGAGCTCGTCGCGCTGGAGACCGCCTTTCCGGCGCTCGCGACGGCCGAGTCGCCGACGCAGCGGGTCGGGGCCGGCGGCTCGCTCGACGAGAGCAGCCCGTTCGCGGAGGTTCGCCACGAGCGCCCGATGCTCAGCCTCGCAAACGCGTTCGGGGAGGAGGAGCTGCGCGCGTTCGACGGCCGCGTCCGGCGGGGGCTCGGCCTGCCGCCGGCGCCGGACGCGGCCGCGGAGCTGCGCTACGTCGCCGAGCTGAAGATCGACGGCCTCGCGGTCAGCCTCCGGTATCGCGCCGGGCGCTTCGTACGCGGCGCGACCCGCGGCGATGGGACGACCGGAGAGGACGTCACCGCGAACCTGCGGACCATCATCGCGATCCCGGACCGGCTCGCCGAGGCGGCGACCCTGGAGGCGCGCGGCGAGGTCTACATGCCGAAGGCCGAGTTCGCCCGGATCAACGCCGAGCGGGACGAGGCCGGGCTGCCTCTCTACGCGAACCCGCGCAATAGCGGCGCGGGTTCGCTGCGCCAGCAGGATCCGGCCGTGACAGCCGGCCGCCGCCTGAGCTTCTGGGCCTACCAGCTTCACGAGGAGACGCCTGCCGACACGTCCGGCTCCCAGTCCCAGTCCGCTGCGCTCGGGCGCCTTGCGACGCTCGGCTTCCCGGTCAACCCGCACCACGAGGCCGGCCTGGACATCGACGGCGTCCTCGCCTTCCTCGGGCGCTGGCGGGAGCGGCGCCACGACCTTGCCTACGAGACGGACGGCGTGGTCGTGAAGGTGGACCGCTTCGACCAGCAGGCCCGGCTGGGGATGGTCGCCCGGGCGCCCCGCTGGGCGATCGCCTACAAGTTCCCGCCGGAGCAGGTCGAGACGCTCCTGGAGGCGATCGTGCCGTACGTGGGGAGGACGGGGACGCTCACGCCGGTCGCGTACCTCCGCCCGGCGAAGGTCGCCGGCTCCACCATCGCCCGGGCCACGCTCCACAACCTGGACGAAGTCCGCCGCAAGGACCTGCGGATCGGGGACCACGTGATCCTCCAGAAGGCGGGCGACGTGATCCCGGAGGTCGTGCGGTCGATCCCCGAGCGGCGCACGGGGTCGGAGCGCATCTTCGACATGCCGGAGCGGTGCCCCGTCTGCTCCACCCCGGTCGTGCGCGACGAAGGGGCGGTCCGGCACTACTGCCCGAACCCGGGCTGCCCGGCGCGCGTCGCCCAGGAGTTTGCCCACTTCGCCGGGCGCGGCGGGATGGACATCGAGGGCGCCGGCTGGGCGGTGCTCGAACAGCTCCTCCAGCGCGGCCTGGTCCGCTCCCGTGGCGATTTCTTCCGCCTTGGCGTCGCTGACCTGGAGTCGCTCGACCGATTCGCTCGACGGAGCGCGGAGAACCTCGCGGCGGCGATCGAGCGTGCCCGCCGGCGACCTCTCGCGCGGATCATCAATGCGCTGGGCATCCCCCAGGTTGGCGAGCAGACAGCGATCGACCTCGCGACCTGGCTGAGGGGCCGCGTCCGGCCCGCGGATGACGAACCGATGGGCGGCCCGGATGGCTGGACCGCGCGGATCGCCGCGGAGCTGCGCCGGATCGCCACCGGTGAGCCGGCCACGTTCGAGGAGGTGCCGGGCGTCGGGGCGTCCGTCGCGGCGAGCCTCGCGGCCTACTTCGCCGACCCGGCGACCGCGGGCGTCCTCGTCGACCTCGTGGCGGCAGGCGTGGAGGCCGAGCCGCCCGCCCGGCGTCCGGCAGCCGAGAGCGGGTCCGCCAGTCCTCTCGCCGGCAGAACGCTCGTGGTGACGGGAACGCTGCCGGGTCTCAGCCGCGCCGAGGCCGAGGATGCGATCCGAGCCGCGGGCGGCAGGGCATCCGGTTCGGTCTCGCGGAAGACCGACTACCTCGTCGCCGGCGACGGCGCCGGGTCCAAGCTCCAGACGGCGCAGGAGCTCGGCATCCCCGTCCTCGACGAGGTCACCTTCCGGCGGCTCCTTTCCGAATTGGATGCACCCTGAATCACGGATCCCGCCGTCCCTGGCCGGGCCGGCCCCACGGTCGGCTATCATCGGCTCGATGGCGACCCTCTCGCGCGCCGATGTCGAGCACGTGGCCCACCTCGCCCGGCTGGGCCTCGCCGACGACGAGCTGGCCCGGCTCGAGACCGAGCTGAACCACATCCTCGACCAGTACGCCATCCTGGCCCGGCTCGACACGGACGACATCCCGCCGACCGCCCAGACGATCGAGCTCGAGAACATCCTGCGCGAAGACCTGGCCCGCCCGTCGCTGCCACGTGCCGACGCCCTCGCGAACGCGCCGGAGCGGGACGCGGCCTACATCGTCGTGCCCGCGATCCTCGGAGGCGACTGAGACGGCCGTGCCGGATGCCGGGCCGACCCGCCTGACCGCAGCCCAGATGAGCGAGCGGCTCCGCGCCGGCGACCTCTCGTCCCGCGAGCTGACGGAGGCGCACCTCGCCCTCGCGGCGCGCGAGAACCCGGCCCTCAACGCGTGGCTCGTGATCGACACCGCCGGCGCCCGCGCTGCGGCCGACGATGCGGACGCCCGGCTCGCGCGGGCTCGGGCGGACGGACCGTCTGCGCTGGCGGCCCTGCACCCGCTGTGCGGGGTGCCGGTCGGGCTCAAGGACCTCGTCTCCGTTCGCGGCGGCCAGGCCACGGCCGGGTCGCGCATCCTTGCCGGGTACGTCTCACCGTACGACGCCCACATCACCGAGCGGCTCCGCGACGCCGGCGCGGTGATCCTCGGCAAGCTGAACATGGACGAGTTCGCCATGGGGTCGTCCACCGAGCACTCGGCCTACGGCCCGACGGCGAATCCCTGGGATCTCGGGAGGGTCCCGGGCGGGAGCTCCGGGGGATCCGCGGCGAGCGTTGCGGCGGGTCACGTGCCGCTCGCGATCGGCACCGACACCGGGGGCTCCATCCGGCAGCCCGCGGCGATGACCGGGATCGTGGGCCTGAAGCCGACGTACGGGCGGGTCAGCCGCTACGGGATCGTCGCCTTCGCCTCCTCGCTCGACCAGGTCGGGCCGCTGGCCCGCGACGCCCGCGACGCGGCGATGCTCCTCCACGCGATCGCTGGCCGCGACGAGCGCGACTCGACGTCGGCGCCGCTCCCGGTCCCGGACGACCTGCTCCGGCTGCCCGCGTCGGACGACGAGGCGGCGGGCGACCTCCGGGGCGTCCGGCTGGGGCTGCCGCGCGAGTACTTCGTGGCGGGCATGGAGCCGGGCGTGGAGGCCCGCATTCGCGAGGCGGTCGCCGCGCTCGAGAGGGCGGGTGCCGAGGTCGTCGACGTCAGCCTCCCCCATACCGAGTACGGCCTGGCCGCCTACTACATCGTGGCCCCGGCAGAGGCGTCGGCGAACCTGGCCCGCTACGACGGGATCCGGTTCGGTCACGCGGTCCGGGGTGGCGACGTGCTGGCCAACTACCTCGCGACGCGGGGGTCGGGCTTCGGACCCGAGGTGAAGCGCCGGATCATGCTCGGCACGTACGCCCTCTCGGCGGGCTACTACGATGCCTACTACCTGAAGGCCCAGAAGGTTCGCACGCTCATCAAGGCCGACTTCGATGCCGCCTTCGGGGCCGGGATCGATGCGCTCGTCGCGCCGACCAGCCCGCTCGTCGCCTGGCCCCTCGGAGCGAAGCTCGACGATCCCGTCGCGATGTACCTCACCGATGCGTGCACACTCCCCGTGAACCTGGCCGGTCTGCCGGCGATCAGCATCCCGGCCGGACTCTCCGACGGCCTTCCCGTCGGGCTCCAGCTCATCGGCCCCGCCTGGAGCGAGCTCGAGCTCCTCCGGTTGGCCCGGGGTTTCGAGGCGATCACCGCGAACGCGGCGTGGAGGGGCCTGGAGCCTGCCGGCCTGGCCGCCCTGCGCTGCGAGGAGGTTGGCGTTCCATGACGGTTCCCGTGACGCGTCTCCCGCTGGCCGAGCGTGCCCTCTCGGCGCGCGTGCGGGCCGTACCCCCGTCGGGCATCCGGCGCTTCTTCGACATCGCCGCGACGATGGAGGACGTGATCAGCCTCGGGGTGGGGGAGCCCGACTTCGCGACCCCCGCCCAGGTCATCGAGGCAGGGATCGCGTCGCTGCGGGCCAAGCGGACCCACTACACGAGCAACTACGGGATCCTCGAGCTGCGGGTCGCCATCGCCGACCACCTCGCGCGTCGCTACGGCGTCCACTACGACCCGGCCTCGGAGATCCTCGTGACGGTCGGGGCGTCCGAGGCGGTCGACCTCGCCCTGCGAGCCACGATCGACCCGGGCGACGAGGTGATCCTCCACGAGCCGTCGTACGTCGCCTATGTCCCCGCGGTCGTCTTCGCGGGCGGCGCGGTCCGCCACGTGGCGACCCGATTCGCGGACGACTTCGCGCTCGATCCGGACGCCGTGGCCGCCGCGGTGACGCCGCGCACGAAGGCGCTGTTCCTCGGCTTTCCCTGCAACCCCACGGGGGCAGTCCTGCCCGATGCCGTCCAGGACGAGCTGGCGCGGATCGCCGTCGCGAACGACCTCCTGGTCTACTCCGACGAGATCTACGATCGGCTCGCCTACGGCGGCTATCGCCACCGCGCCATGAGCGCGCTGCCCGGCATGCGCGAACGCACGATCCTCATGGGCGGCTTCTCCAAGGCCTACGCGATGACGGGCTGGAGGGTTGGCTACCTCTGCGCCCCGGCGGCGATCCTCGAGGGCATCGTCAAGGTGCACCAGTACGGGATCATGTCCGCCCCGACCACGGCCCAGGACGCAGCTCTCAGCGCGCTTCTCAGCGCCGAAGCGGACGTCGAGGCGATGCGCACCGAGTACGACCGGCGCCGGAGGCTCGTCGTCGACGGCCTCAACGCGCTCGGCCTCGCCACGTTCGAGCCGCGCGGTGCCTTCTACGCGTTCCCCCGGATCACCTCGACGGGCATGGACGACGAGGCCTTCGTGGAGCGGCTCATCACCGAGGAGCACGTGGCGGCCGTCCCGGGGAGCGCGTTCGGGCCGTCGGGCGCCGGCCACGTCCGGATGTGCTACGCGACGAGCTACGAGAGGCTCGAGGAGGCGCTCGTCCGGATCGGGCGCTTCGTGGGACGCCACGCGGGGAAGGCACCGCGCACGTAGCCCGTGGCGCGCCGACCCTTGCTGACCGGGAGCTCGACCGGCGCGATCCCCTCGATCGGTCTCACGGCGTCGGCTGGACGAACGCCTCCACCTCGATCTCCTGCCCCGGTGAGGTTGGCAGCGGGGCGAGGTTTCCGTCCATGTCCCGGCCGTCGACCCGGAGCCGTGTCACGCGGCCGGGCGTGCCCGGCTCCCTCACGACCGTGATCTGGTAGGTGGCACTCCGGAAGCGCCGTGTCACGTTGAAGCTGCCCCAGTCGGCGGGCACGCACGGATCGATCCGCAGGCCGTCGTGCTCGGGTCGGATGCCCAGGATCCACTGGCTGATTGCGACGAAGTTCCAGGCTGCGGCCCCGGTCAGCCAGGAGTTCTTGGCCTCGCCGGGTGTCGCCGCGTCCTCTCCCGCGATCATCTGGGGGTAGACGTACGGCTCGCAGCGGTGGATCTCCGAGCGGTCCTCGCGTGCCGACGGGTTGATCCGGAGGTAGTAGTCCGCGGCCGCGTCTCCCCTGCCGAGCATGGTCTCGGCGATCATCAGCCATGGGTTCGTGTGGCAGAAGACGCTGGCGTTCTCCTTGTATCCGGCCGGGTACGAGGAGATCTCGCCCAGGTGCAGGTGGTAGCGCGAGTAGGCGGGCTGGAGCAGGACGATCCCCTCCGGCGTTGCCAGGCGCTCCCGCACGGAGTCGAGCGCACGTCGGGCCCTGCCATCGTCGATCCCGATGCCGGCGAGAACGCAGATTCCCTGCGGCTCGATGAAGATCTGGCCCTCCTCGTTCTCGGCCGAGCCGACGGGCCGGCCGAAGAAGTCGTAGGCCCGACGGAACCAGGCGCCGTCCCAGCCGTGCCGGTCCACCGCGGCCCGCATGTCATCGGCGACGGACCTGCACCGGGAAACTTCCGAGCCGTCCCCCAGCATCGCGGCGATTGCCGCGAGCTCAGTTGCCGCGAGTACGAACAGGCCGGCGATGAAGACCGACTCGGCAACCCCCCCGGTCCTGTTCTCCGTCGTCTGGAACGATTCGCCGGGCGTGTCCGAGAAGCAATTCAGGTTGAGGCAGTCGTTCCAGTCGGCGCGCCCGATGAGCGGCAGGCCGTGTGGCCCGCGCCGGGCAAGGGTGTAGCCGATCGACCGCTGGAGGTGTTCGTAGAGGGTGCGCTCGGTGCCGGCCTCGTTGTCGAACGGGAGGGCGACGTCGAGGACGGCCGTGTCGCCGGTCTCCTTCAGGTATGCCGCCACGGCGAGCACGAGCCAGAGCGGGTCGTCGTTGAACCCCGAGCCCACTGCGTTGTTGCCGCGCTTGGTGAGCGGCTGGTACTGGTGATACGCCCCGCCCGTCGGCAGCTGGGTGGAGGCGACGTCGAGGAGCCGCTCTCGGGCACGGGATGGAACCAGGTGGACGAAGCCCAGCAGGTCCTGGGTCGTGTCGCGGAACCCCATCCCGCGTCCGATTCCCGACTCGAAGAGCGACGCCGAGCGCGACATGTTGAACGTGACCATGCACTGGTACGGGTTCCAGACGTTGACCATCCGGTTCACGTGCTCGTTGGCGGTCCGGGCCTGGCAGATCCCGAGGAGGTCGGCCCAGCGCGCCCGCAGGGCCCCGAATGCCCGGGCCACGACGGCGGGCTGGACGTACCTCGCGATCGTCGGCCGGACCCGCCGCTTGTCGATGGCCTGAGAGCCGGGCGGGTCGAACTTCGCGTCGGCCGGGTTCTCGGCGTAGCCCAGGATGAAGATGACCTCTCTCGTCTCGCCCGGATCCAACGCGAGGCGGACGTGGTGCGAGCCCGAGGGCTGCCAGCCGTGGGCGATCGAGTTCGACGCCGCGCCGCGCTCGACGGCGATCGGCCGATCCCAGCCGCGATAGGGCCCCAGGAATGCTTCTCGCTGGGTATCGAAGCCGGCAAGCGGCTCCGAGCAGGCGAAGTACGCGAAGTGGTCGCGCCGCTCCCGGTACTCGGACTTGTGATAGATGACGCCGTCTTCGACCTCCACCTCGCCGACCGAGTAATTGCGCTGGAAGTTGGTGGCGTCGTCCTGAGCGTCCCAGAGGCAGAACTCGATGGAGCTGAAAAGCGAGATGCGTGCCGGCTCGACCCGTTCGTTCGTCACCCGGACCCGCCAGACTTCCAGGGTCTCGCCGCCGGGGACGAAGTAGAGCGTCTCCACGCGGATACCGCGGTAGCGCGAGGAGATGTTCGTGTAGCCCAGGCCGTGGCGGCAGGAGTAGTCCTCCAGCTCGCGCTGGGTGGGCTGCCAGCTGGGGCTCCAGTAGTCTCCGGACGCATCGTCGCGGACGTACAGGTACCGGCCGCCCAAGTCCAGTGGCGCGTTGTTGTACCGGTACCGCGTCAGCCGGCGAAGCCGGGCGTCGCGGTAGAAAGAGTACCCGCCTGCCGTGTTCGAGATGATCCCGAAGTACTCCTCGCTGCCCAGGTAGTTGATCCAGGGGAGGGGAGTGTCCGGACGCGTGATGACATATTCGCGTCGGGCGTCGTCGAAGTAGCCGTAGCGCATGGTGTCCTCTTCCGCGACGTGTCGCTCAGGACCTCGACTGGACGAACGCGATGACCTCAGATAGCGATCCGTGGGCCATGCAGAC
This sequence comes from Chloroflexota bacterium, assembly GCA_034435355.1. GTDB lineage: Bacteria > Chloroflexota > Limnocylindria > Limnocylindrales > CSP1-4 > CTSoil-043. The sequence goes on along the minus strand of DAOTXE010000023.1, from coordinate 580 downwards.
GACGGTGTCGGCTCCCCCGTAGTAGATCGTCAGCCGGTCGCGCTCCGCGTCCACCAGAGCTGCGCAGGGAAATGCCACGTTCGGCACATCGCCGACCTGCTCGTAGATGGCCTGCGGCGAGAGGAGGTAGTCCCGGCTCCGGGCCGTCACGTTCCAGGGTTCGTCGAGGTCGAGCAGGGCCGCGCCCATCGAGTAGACGTACCCGTTGCACGACGTCAGCACGCCGTGGTAGATGAGGAGCCAGCCCTCCGGCGTCTCGATCGGGGTCGGGCCCGCCCCGATCTTTGTCGACTCCCACGTCCAGGGGATGGTCCCCATCACGTGGCGATGGCGACCCCAGTGGACCAGGTCCGGGCTCTCCGAGAAGAAGATGTCGCCGAACGGGGTGTGCCCGTTGTCGCTCGGGCGGCTGAGCATCGCGTAGGCGCCGCCGATCCGGCGCGGGAACAGGACGCCGTTGCGGTTGAATGGCAGGAGCGCGTTGTCCAGCTGGTGGAACGTCTCGAAGTCGTGGGTGTACCCCATGCCGATCGTGGGCCCGTGGTAGCCGTTGCACCAGGTGACGTAGTAGCGGTCCTCC
>DAOTXE010000022.1:0-13491 GCA_034435355.1 Chloroflexota bacterium | reverse complement strand
GTCAGGGTGTCGCGGACGTCCTCCGCGTCGCGCTCCTCGGCGAACGGGGTGAAGCCAACGAGGTCGGCGAACAAGACCGAGACGAGGCGCCGCTCGGCGACGGCAGGCGTCCCGGCGACCTGCGGCGCCGGACGGTTCCCGCCCGCCGGGGCGATCCCGGGGCCGAGGGGCGCGGCGCACTCCCCGCAGAAGGCGTCGCCCGGGTCGATCGGCGCCCCGCACGACGGACAGGCAACGGCGAGGGGCGACGCGCAGCGCACGCAGAACTTCCGACCGGGCTTGTTCTCCGCGGCGCAGTTCGAGCAGATCACCGGGACGCTCCAGCAACGGCGTGATGGCACGAGAGGGTACTGGAAACGGCCCAGGGAGGCCGCGGCGCAGACGGCTGCGGGTCAGGACCCGGCCGACCACGCGACGCGCGCGACTACGCGATCCCGCGCCGCTTCTCGAGGACGATCTGCAGGTCCTGGGTCAGGCCGGTGGCGAACCCGGCCTCGCTGAGGGCGAGATAGTACTCCCACATCCGCACGAAGCGCTCGTCGAACCCCATCGCCCGGACCGCGTCGACCTGCTCGAGGAAGCGCGTCCGCCAGGCCCGCAGGGTTTGCACGTAGTGCGGCCCGATGTCGTCCACGTCGGTGATCAGGAGGCTGGTCGCGTGCGTCGACCGTTCGATGACGGCGAGCGAGGGGCAGAGGCCGCCGGGGAAGATGTACTGCTGGATCCAGTTGGCCCCGCGGCGCTGCGCCTCGTAGGCGGCATCGGGGAAGGTGATCGACTGCAGGCTCATCCGGCCGCCCGGGGCGAGCGCGCGATCGCACGCCTCGAAGAAGGTGGTGAGGTACTCGGCTCCCACGGCCTCGAGCATCTCGATCGAGACGATCGCGTCGTAGGTCCCGCTGATCTCGCGGTAGTCCTTCAGCTGGACGTCGACGAGGCTCTCGAGGCCGGCCGCCCGGACGCGCTCGCGGGCGAGCTCCCACTGGGCCCGCGAGATCGTGACCGTCGTCACGCGGCAACCGAGCTCGCCCGCCGCGTACAGCGCGAAGCCGCCCCAGCCGGTGCCGATCTCCAGGACGTGCTGTCCGGCGGCAAGGCCGGCGCGCTCGGCGATCCGGCGGTACTTGTTCCGCTGGGCATCCGCGAGCGGCTGGCCGGGCGATTCGAACACCGCGCACGAGTAGGTCAGCGTCTCGTCGAGGAAGAGCCGGTAGAAGTCGTTTCCCAGGTCGTAATGGGCTGCGATGTTCCGCCTGCTCCGGGCACGGGTGTTGCGCCGGGCCCGGTGGGCCAGCGTCCTGCCGAGCTGCGTCGGGACGCGCCACCATCCAGCTGACAGGGCCAGGGATGCGCGATTCAGGGCCGCCAGCTCGATCAGGCCCGCGAGGTCCGGGCTCGTCCAGAGCCCGTCCATGTACCCCTCTCCAGCGCCGGTCTCGCCGTTGACGAGAATCCGCACGAGGGCGTCCATGTCGTGGACGCGGATCTCGGCCCGGCGCGCCGACCCCCGGTCCCCGAACACCTGGCGCGACCCGTCGGGAAGGAGCACGGTGAGGCAGCCGACCCGGATCCGCGACCCGGCGGCCATGCCGATGCGACGGGCGACCCCGGCGAAGACGGGCTCGCGCGTGGCGCGGATGTGCCGGTCGACCGATTGCTCGCTCACCGCGAGGCCTCCGCGTGGAGGCGGGCGGCCTCGGCCTGCGGTCGCGCCGCTTCCGCCTGGAGCCGCTTCGCCTCCCCGTGCCGGTGGAAGCGGGCGCCCCGGCGCCAGAGGCGCCAGGCGTGCAGGTGGATGGCGGCGATCGTCTTCTGGGTCACGAACGGGTGGCGGACGAGCATCCGGGCGACGGCCCGGTCGGTGAGCCGGACACGACGCAGGACGAGGTTCGTGTAGAGAAGCGGCTGGCCGTCCTGGCTCTCGTCGATCGCGATCCGCAGGCTCGCCCGGTCGTCGCGGACCCGCACGGTGTAGCGACCCGCCATGTCGATGAACGGCGAGACGTAGAACTCCTTGTCCATCGAGGCGACGTGGACACTCCCCCGCAGCTCTGGCTGGAGCGTGTAGAGGTGTCGCTCCCCGTGCGTGTTGTGAACCTCCACAACGACCACCCGAAGCTCCGCGGCCGTGTCGCGGCACAGGTAGAACGTGGCCGGGTTGAACTCGTAGCCGAAGACGCGCAGGTTCGTCACGCACGTCAGGCGCCAGCCCTTGGGATCGAATCCCTGGTCGCGCAGGTGCTGCCGCATCGAGGCTTGCAGATCCCGCGCCGGGGGGTCGAGATGGTCGCCGTCCCGGAAGCTCAGGATGCCCGGCCGGTTGCGCCGGACGAGACGGATTCGCCGGGTGACCTCTCCGAGTTCGGCGAGGTCGAGGGCGAAGTAGAAGACGTCGGAGTCGAGCCGGTGCGTGAACGGGCGGGTCCGGAGGTGGGTGACCCGGCCTTCGAGGAGGTGGGACCTCATGCGACCAGCTGCTCCGCGGCCGCGGTGACACGCTCGGCCGCCTCGTAGCCGGAGCGACAGCCGTCCTCGTGGAAGCCGTAGCCCAGGTGCGCCCCGGCGTAGTACATCCGGCGGTGGCCCTGCAGGGCGCGCAGCGCGCCTTGGGCCTGGAGCGTCCGGAAGGTGTAGAGCGGGTGGCTGAACTCGCGCGCGAGGATCACCCGGTCGGGCCGCACGGCGTCGCCGGGATTGAGCGAGACGAAGTGCTGCTCGGGGCCCGGGAGCGACTGGAGGCGGTTCATGTCGTAGGTCATCGTGACCGACGAACCGGGTGGCGTGCACGCGGCCTGCTGGACGTTCCACGACGCCCACGCGTCGGGCCGGCGCGGCATCAGCCGCTCGTCAGAGTGGAGGACCACCTCGTTCGGCGTGTAGTCGAAACCACCCAGGGCGGCCCGCTCGGCGCCGTCGGCGTCGCGCAGGACCTCGAGCGCAGCGTCGGCGTGGGCGGCCATCACGACCGCGTCGAAGCGCTCGCCGAACCCGCTCTCCGTCCGGACCGTCGCCCCGGCGAGATCGCGACTGACGCTCTCGACGGGATCGCCCGCGCGCACCGACCCGTCGGGCAGCGCCGCCACGATCCGCGCAACGTACTCGCGCGAGCCGCCGCGGACCGTCCGCCAGCGGGGCGCCCTGCCCAGGCCGATGAGCCCGTGGTTGTCGAGGAAGTGGAGCAGGTAGTCGGCGGGGAACTCGAGCACGCGTCCCGGTGCGGTGGACCAGACCGCCGCCGTGATCGGGACCAGGAAGTGGTTGCGGAAGCCGGCCCCGAACCGGCGGTCGTCGAGATACTCGCCGAGCGTGATGCCGGTCGGCGGATCCGCGTCCAGGACGCGGCGCGCGTCCCGGTAGAAGCGCAGAACGTCGGCCAGCATCCGCGCGTGCGAGGGACGGACGATCGAGGAGCGTCGAGCGAACAGGCCGCGCGCCCCCCGCGAGCTGAACTCGACACCACAGGTGCGGCAGGCCGAGCCCAGCGACATGTCGCTAAGCTGCGTCTCCACGCCGAGCTCGCGGAGCAGGCCGACGAAGCGCGGGTAGGTCCGTTCGTTGTAGACGATGAAACCGGTGTCGACCGCGACCTCGCCATGGTCCGTCGGCACGGAGACCGTCTTGACATGGCCGCCGACGGCCGGTTCGCGCTCGAACAGGCGGACCTGGTGGCCGTTCCTGCTGAGCGCATAGGCGGCCGTCAGGCCGCTGACGCCCGATCCGATGACGCCGACCTTCATGGCCGCGGCGTCTCCCGGCCGCTCGCGCCGGCGCGACGCGCGTCCGCCCGCGCGTCGAGCGCCCGCTGCATCCCGCCGACCGCGTCGCGCGCGATCTTGGAGAACGCGCCACCGAGGAACGGCTGGGCCAGGCGCAGGAGACCGCCGAGCCGGATGTCGGCCGTGTAGTCGATCCGGGTGCCAGCCGCCGTCGGCTCGAAGCGGATCTCGTCGACCGAGGCAACCCCGGAGCCCGCGCCGGTGAGCACGACCCGGCGGGGCGCCTCGAACGCCGTGATCTGATACTCCATCGGGGCGACCCGCCCCTGCATCCGCACGCCGAGCCGGTAGCGGGCACCCAGCCCGACCGGCCCCGCGTCGATCCGCTCGGAGGTGGCCGTTCCGGGATCCCATTCGCTGGAGTTCGCGAAGTCGGCGACGTACGCGAACGCGTCGTCGATCGGGAGCATCGTCTCGATCCGTTCCGTCAACCTGGTCATTGCGGGCCCCGATCCTCCCCTGAGCGCATCATGCCTGTGCGCACGCCGCCGGTATCCGCCGGTCCGGAGGACGCAACAACCCGGAGTGCCGACCGTGAACCTCGCCTCGCTCGCCGACGATGCCCTAGAAGTGTCCGTCGTCGGAAGCTTCTCGCGGATTGGAATCATGCTCCGTCGGAAACTCTTCGGTTGGGCGCCGCCGCCGGATGGCACGCTCGCCGGCAGAACGGCGCTGGTCACCGGCCCGACGTCGGGCCTCGGGCGCGCGACGGTCGACGCCCTCGCCGCGCTCGGCGGGCGGGTCATCCTGGTCGGCCGCAGCGAAGAACGGCTCACCGCAGTGCGCGACGCGCTGGTGGCGGCCCACGGCGAGGACCGCTTCCCGATCGTCGTCGCCGACATGGGATCGCTGCAGTCGGTCCGGGACGCAGTGAAACGCGTGCTGGAGACCGAGCCGGCCCTGGACATCCTCGTCGACAACGCCGGGGCGATCTACCCCGAGCGTCTCGACGGACCCGATGGGATCGAGGCGAGCCTCGCCGTCCTCGTGGTGGGGCCCTTCGTCCTCCTTTCGGGGCTGCTGCCGCTGCTCGAGCGCAGCTCCAGCGCGCGGGTCATCGCGGTGACCTCCGGCGGCATGTACACCCAGCAGCTGGACCTCGACGACCTGCAGCTCACGGCCGGGACGTACTCCGGCCCCCGCGCCTACGCGCGCGCGAAGCGGGCGCAGGTCGCCCTCGTCCGCGAGTGGGCCAGCCGCCTGCGCGAGACGGGCATCACGATCAACGCGATGCACCCGGGCTGGGCCGACACGCCGGGCCTCGCCGAGACCCTGCCCGGCTTCTACCGCGCGATGCACCCGGTCCTGCGCACGCCTGCCGACGGCGCGGACACGATCGTCTGGCTCGCGGCGGATCCCGCCGGCGCCGCGACGAGCGGGGCGCTCTACCTCGACCGGCGGCCGCGGCCGTTCGACCGGGTCCCGGCCACCCGCCTGAACGCGGCCGATCGCCGTCGCCTGTGGGAGATGGTCGTGAAACTCTCGGGCGCGCCCGACCCGACCCCGGCGCGCTGAGGACGCGAAGCGGACCGGCGTTCCGGACGCGCCGGCGAGCGCGAGCGCGCCCGCCGGACATTGCCTCTACCCTAGGGTCGCGAGCGGGCACCCGACACCGACCTTTCGCCGGGCCGCTCTCGCACCAGCCAGGGGGATCACCGCGATGGCCGCCGAGCACTCCGACGCGTTCGTCTTCTTCGGGGCGACGGGCGACCTGGCCTTCAAGCAGATCTTCCCGGCGCTCCTCGGCCTCGTGCGCGACGAAGGTTTCGACCTGCCGATCATCGGCGTCGCGCGCTCCGGCGACCTCGACGCGCTCCGCGAGCGGGCACGCCAGAGCCTGGCGGCCGCGGGCGTCGCCGACGGCGCGGCGGTGAGGCGTCTCCTCGCGAGGCTGCGCTACGTGAAGGGCTCGGACGACGACGTCGAGACGTTCCAGACCCTCCGTCGCGAGCTCGGCGCGGCCGCTCATCCGCTCCACTACCTGGCAGTCCCCCCGGCCCTCTTCGCGGAGGTGGTCGCCAACCTGGCGGCGTCCGGGTGCGCCTCCGGCGCTCGCGTCATCGTGGAGAAGCCCTTCGGGCGCGACCTCGCGTCCGCCGTGGCGTTGAACGAGACCATTCACCGGGTTCTCGCCGAGCCGGCGATCTTCCGGATCGACCACTACCTGGGCAAGGAGCCGGTCCAGAACCTGCTCTACTTCCGCTTCGCCAACTCGTTCCTCGAGCCGCTCTGGAACCGCGACCACGTCGCGAGTGTCCAGGTGAACATGCCGGAGGCCCTCGACGTCGCCGACCGCGGCGCCTTCTACGACCAGGCCGGCGCGATCCGGGACGTGGTCCAGAACCACCTCCTCCAGGTCGTGAGCCTGCTCGCGATGGAGCCGCCCTCGGGCCGCACGAGCGAGGCGGTCCGCGACGGGCAGTTCAAGGTGCTCGACTCGATCCGGCCCCTCGGGCCCGGCGACGTCGTGCGCGGCCAGTATCGCGGCTACCGCGAGGTGGCCGGCGTCGCGCCCGGATCGACCGTCGAGACGTTCGCGGCGGTCCGCCTGCACGTGGACACGTGGCGCTGGGGCGGCGTCCCGTTCTACATCCGGACCGGCAAGTGCCTTCCCGTCACCGCGACCGAGGTCATCGTCGAGCTGAAGCGCCCGCCCCACGCGGTGTTCGCGGAACCCCAGCCGCCCGATGCCGACCACTTCCGCTTCCGGCTCTCGCCGGACATGTCGATCTCGCTCGGCGCGCGCGCCAAGAAGCCCGGGGAGGCGATGGTCGGCGAGGCCGTGGAGCTCTATGCGTCCCACCAGAGCGGGACGGAGCGCCCGCCATATCAGCGCCTGATCGGCGACGCGACGCGCGGCGACCAGGCCCTGTTCGCGCGCGAGGATTCCGTCGAGGCTGCCTGGCGAGTCGTGGACGGAATCCTGGACGACCGGACACCCCTGCACGACTATGAGCCCGGCACCTGGGGCCCGGGCGAGGCGGACGCGCTCCTCGCGCGGGGCGACCGCTGGCACGACCCGGTCGTCGCGGCCGCCGCCCCGTCGGACCCCGCGCCCGCGGGGCGCACCACGCGGGTGGGCGCGGGATGACGGACGACGCCCTGCTTGCGCCGGGCGCGCCCGGCGCCGCTCCCACCTGGTCGAGCAGCGAGAAGGACGCCGTCGGCACGTCCCACTTCTCGAGCCGCGTCTGGTTCACGGTCGGCCACGGGATCCTCAACGAGATCTACTGGCCCCGGGTGGACCGGCCGCAGGTGCGCGACCTCGGCTTCATCGTCGCCGACGACCGCGGATTCTGGAGCGAGGTGAAGCGGGACGCCGCGCGGGAGGTGCGCCATCTCGAACCGGGCGTTCCCGCGATCGTGGCGACCCACCGCCACGCGCGCTACACGCTCACCCTCCGCATCTGTGCGGACGACCACGCGGACGTGGTGCACATCGAAGCGCGCCTCGAGGATCCGCGCGACGCGTCGGATCCCGACCGCCTGGCCAGCCCGCTCCGGCTGTACCCGCTTCTCGCCCCGCACCTGGGCTTCAGCGGGCTCCACAACCGTGCCTGGACCGGGACGTACAAGGGACGGCCCATGCTGTTCGCCCGAACGGGCGAGTCCGCCCTGGCACTCGCGTCCGACCCCGGCCCGGCCCGCCAGAGCGTCGGATACGTTGGGACCTCGGACGGCTGGCAGGACTTCGCGGCGCACGGCCGAATGACCTGGAGCTACGGGGCAACCGGGGCCGGCAACGTCGCGGGCATGACCGAGCTCGTGCTCGCCGACGGCGTCGCCCACCTTGCCCTTGGCTTCGGGACCCGGCCCGAGGAGGCCGGCCTGGAGGCCTGTGCGGCGCTCGCCGGCCATTTCGAGAACGCATGGGACGAGTACGTGGGCAACTGGCACGGCTTCCTGCGGACCGTGACCCACCCCGCGGCCGACGTCGCGGCCGAGGACCGCGACCTCTACCTCACCTCAGCCGCCGTCCTGCGAACGCACGCCGACCGCACCGTCCCGGGTGCGATCGTCGCGAGCCTGTCGATCCCCTGGGGCAACACGCGCAACGACCTGGGCGGCTACCACCTGGTCTGGTCGCGGGACCTCGTCGAGTCCGCCGGGGCGCTCGTCGCGCTCGGCACCGGCCGCACGGCACGCCGCACCCTCGCCTACCTCGTCGCGACCCAGGAACCGGACGGCTCCTGGGTGCAGAACCAGTGGGTGGACGGGGTCGCCTACTGGTCGGGCGTCCAGCTCGACGAGGCCGCCTACCCGATCCTCCTCGCCGGCGCCCTCCGGAGAGGCGGGGCGGCCGAGATGCACGGGATGGCGGGCAGCGACGCGGCCGCCTTCGAGCACCTCCTCACGGAGGACGCCCTGGAGCACATGATCGCGTCGGCGGCGCGCTTCATCGCCCGCACCGGGCCGGCAACCGAACAGGACCGCTGGGAGGAGAACGCCGGGCTGACTCCCTCCACGCTGGCGCCCGTCGTCGCGGCGCTCGTCGTGGCCGCCGATCATCACCCGGAGCCGGCGGCGACCTACCTGCGCGAGCTGGCCGACGACTGGAACGCCTCGATCGAGGAGTGGACATACGCGAGCGGTTCGCGGCTGGCGCGGGAGCACGGCGTCGACGGGCACTACGTCCGGATCGCCGCGCCCGACGTGCTCGCCGGGGCACCGATCTCCACGGCCGTCCCGGTGCGCAACCGGCCGTCCGGCGCGTCGATGATCCCGGCCGACGAGATGGTCGGCACGGACTTCCTTGCCCTTGTGCGCTTCGGCCTGCGCGCGGCCGACGACCCGCGCATCCTCGCGACGCTCGCCGTCACCGACTCCCTTCTGCGGACCGAGACGCCGAGCGGACCGGTCTGGCACCGCTACGGCGGTGACGGCTATGGGGAGCACGAGGACGGGAGCGCGTTCGACGGCACGGGGATCGGCCGGGGCTGGCCGCTCCTCGTCGGTGAGCGCGGCCACTACGAGCTGGAGGCGGGCCGGGATGCGCTGCCGTTCCTCGAGGCGATGCGCCGGATGGCCTCGGGGGGCGGGATGCTCCCCGAGCAGGTCTGGGACGTGGCGCCGATACCGGAGCGCGGTCTCCTTCCCGGCCGCCCGAGCGGCTCGGCCATGCCGCTCGCCTGGGCCCACGCAGAGTACGTGAAGCTGCTGCGCTCGATTGCCCTGGGACATGCGATCGATCGACCCGCGGCCGCCTGGCACCGCTACCACGGCGTGCGGCCGGCGCCGGCGCGGGCGACCTGGCGGTTCACGGCCCCGCGGCCGTCCATGCTGGCGGGGCTGGTCCTGCGGATCGAGCTGCTCGCCCCAGCCCGGGTGCGCTGCACGCTCGACGACTGGCGGACATGGTCCGACCTCGACGCCCGCGACACCCGCGTTGGCGTGTGGGTCGCCGACATTCCCGGCTCGGAGCTGCTCCCGCCCGGCGGGGCGGTCGAGTTCACCGTCTGGTGGCCAGAGGCGGCTCGCTGGGAGGGCCGGAATCTCCGCGTCGGGGTGGCCGACGCTTCCGGCCCTTCGTCGGTCTCCTAGCAGGTCACGTGGAGGATCGCGGCGGTGTCCTCGGGGTCGGCGTGGGAAAGCAGCCGGCACGCCTCCGGTGTGGCCACGGCGATCAGCTCCACGCCGCGCCGCGCAGCCTCGGCAACGACATCGTCCGTGATGGGGAGGGCGCCGTCCGCCCCGGTTCCGACGATGAGCCGGCGGCACTCCCACGGGATCGGCTCCGCCAGGCTGAGCGGCGTGTGACCGTAGCGATCGCGCAGGGGCTTCGAGGCGCGCTTGTGGCGCCGCTCGACATGGCCGCGCACGACCATGACGTCGCGCTCGTAGAGCCGCCCGTCGATCTGGACGACCCCGAACCTGACAAGACGGGCCTTCATGTCACGCCGTCCGCACCACGCATCCCGGGCGCGCGCCCGGTCGGAGGCCAGGATGCCGCGCCGGGGGGGCCGGCTCCCGGAGCCTCCGGGCTACTCCGACTCGTCGTCCGCGGCGTCGGTCGTCGTCGCGGCGCGACCGGCGACCCGTTCGAGCGCCTCGCCCGCCACGATGCCGGCTGCGCACCCGAGCACACCCCCCACGGCCGTGCCGATGGGGCCCGCCACGGCCGTGCCGATCGCCATGCCAAGCGAGATCCCGACCCCGGCCTCGACGACCTCGAAGCTCCGGTCTTCGACCGGCCGGCCAGCGACGAGAAATGGCTCGGCGGGCCGGCCGAGCTCGGCGGGCTCGTCGAGGTGCTCGCGTCGGTCGGCCGGGCCCTGCGGCTCGAGCGTCACGCCTGGCTGGCTCATGGCTGCCTCCTTCCGTCACGATCTAGCACGCGGCCGGCCGCTCCACGAGTGCCGATCGACGCCGATCCGGGTGCCATCGGGCAGCGTCTGCAGGCACGGGCTCCGGGCGTACACTGCGATCTCGAACGAGGATCGAACGGCGAGGAGGTGGCCCACCTGGAAGCTCCCGCTGACGCAGCACCCCCGGAACCCGAGGTGGCCGGGCGCGATGCCTCGGCGGGCCTGACCTCGGCCCAGGCGGCCGATCGGCTCCGCGTCGACGGCCCGAACAGGATCGGCGGGAGCGGTCGCCGGACGCTCCTTGCCATCCTGGTCGCCCAGGTCGCGAGCCCGCTCGTCCTGATCCTCGTGGCGGCGAGCCTGGTCAGCCTCGTGGTCGGCGACGAGGTCACGGCCGCGATCATCCTGGCCATCGTCGCGATGAGCGCCGCGCTCGGGTTCGTCCAGGAGGCCCGCTCCGAGACGGCCGTCGCCGCGCTCCAGGCCCGCCTGACCCTGCATGCGACGGTCGCGCGCGACGGCTCCAGGCAGGAGGTTCCGATGTACGAGGTCGTGCGCGACGACCTCGTGACGCTCAGCGCCGGCGACATCGTGCCGGCCGATGTTCGGATCCTCGAGGCCGACCATCTCTACGTCGACGAGGCGTCGCTCACTGGCGAGTCGGCGCCCGCTTCGAAGTACCCCCGCGACCCGACCCTCGGGCCGGCGGGTCCCGACGACCGCGACGGCCTCGCCTACTTCGGGACGAGCGTGGTGAGCGGCACGGGGACCGGCGTGGTCACCGCGACGGGTGCTCGGACCAGCTACGGCGAGATCGCCCGCCACCTCGCCGAACGTGCCCCGGAGAACGACTTCCAGCGGGGGGTCCGCGCCTTCGGAGGCCTCGTGTTTCGGGTCACGACCCTGCTCGTCATCGCCGTCCTGGCGATCAACCTTGCGCTGAACCGGCCGCTCCTCGACTCGCTCCTGTTCGCGATCGCCCTCGCCGTCGGCCTCACCCCAGAGCTGCTGCCGGCCATCGTGACGCTCAACCTCACCTCGGGCGCCCGGGCGCTCAGCCGGCGCGGCGTCCTCGTGAAACGCCTCCCGGCGATCCAGAACATGGGCAGCGTCAGGGTCCTGTGCACGGACAAGACCGGCACCCTCACCGCCGGCAAGCTCGCGATCGTGCGCTCGGTCGGCATCGACCGGGACGACGCGGTGGAGGCGGCCCGGGCGCTGGAGCTCGCCTATCTCAACAGCCACTTCCAGACCGGCTTCACGAACCCGCTCGACGCGGCGATCCTCGCCGGAACCCCCGAGCCGGACGACCTCGAGACCTTCCGGAAGCTCGCCGAGCTCCCCTACGACTTCACCCGGCGGCTGCTCAGCGTCGTCGTCCAGCAGGCGGCGGATGCGCCGCTCCTCGTGACCAAGGGCGCGCCGGAGGCAGTGCTCCTCCGCTCGCGCGACGTTCGCGAGGATCACACGGCCCGGGCAATCGGCACGGCCGAGCACGAGCGGCTCGCGAAGCTCGTCGACAGCGCCTCGGCGGATGGGTTCCGCCTGGTCGCGGTCGGGTCCCGGGCCCTCGCGCCGGAGGAGATCGGGGCCGCCGGGACCGACGGGAAGGCCCGCCTCGCCGACCCGGAGAACGTGGAGCGCGACCTGGTCTTCGAGGGCCTGATCCTGTTCAGCGACCCGCCGAAGGAGGGCGTCGGCGAGACGATCGCCCAGCTGCGCCGCGACGGCGTCGCGCTGAAGGTCGTCACCGGCGACAACGATCTCGTCGCCCGCCACGTCGCGGAGCAGGTGGGCCTGGTCGTGGAGGGGGTCCTGACCGGCGAGCAGATGCGGGGGCTCACCCACCCCGCCCTCGTGGCCCGGGCCAAGCGCACGACGATCTTCGCCCGCGTCGACCCCGACCAGAAGCTCCAGGTGATCCGGGCGCTCCACGACGGCGGCGCCGTCGTGGGCTACCTGGGCGACGGGATCAACGACGCGCCGGCGCTCCACGCCGCGGACGTGGGGATCAGCGTCGACAACGCGACCGACGTGGCACGCTCCGCGGCCGACATCATCCTGCTCGAGCCGAGCCTCGCCGCGATCCACCAGGGTGTCGTCGAGGGTCGCCGCACGTTCGCCAACACGCTCAAGTACATCCGGATGGGCACGAGCTCGAACTTCGGGAACATGCTGAGCATGACCGGGGCGGCGCTCGTGCTCCCCTTCCTGCCGATGACGCCCGGCCAGATCCTGCTCAACAACCTGATCTACGACGCGTCACAGACCGCCATCCCCACGGACCTCGTCGACCCGGAGGTGGAGGCGCTGCCCGCTCGCTGGGACATCCGTGGCGTGGAGCGCTTCATGGTCCTCTTCGGCCCGATCTCGTCGATCTTCGACTTCGTCACGTTCGGCCTGCTGCTTCTCGTCCTGGGCCAGAACGAGAAGGCCTTTCACACCGGCTGGTTCATCGAGTCGCTGTTCACCCAGATCCTCGTCGTGCTCGTGATCCGGACGCGGCGCAGCCCCTTCTGGCGCAGCCGGCCCAGCCGCGCGCTCGTCGCGGCGATCGTGGTGGCCCTGGCGGCGGCCGTCCTGATTCCCGTCGGGCCGCTGGGCGGCCTGCTCGGGTTCGCCGGTCTGCCGCCGGTCTTCTGGGTCCTGCTGGCCGGGATCGTGGCGGCCTATCTCGCCCTCGTCGAGGTCGTCAAGCGGGTCAGCGAGGGCTGGCTGACGGGTGCCTCCCCGGGCTAGTCGTCGGGATCCGGCTGCCACCCGATCCCGGTCGAAAGGTCCGGGTGCTCCCGGTGCACCTGCCGGTGCAGATCGTCGAACGCGGCGATCAGGCGTGTCCGCTCGCGCATCACGGCCGCCCACTCGTGGAGCGCCTCGAAACCGCTCTGGGTCAGGACGTAGTCGCGCCGCTGGGGTCCCACGCGGTCGGAGGACCACGTCGAGACCACCTGTCCGGCATCTTCGAGGTCGCGCAGCGTCCGGTAGACCTGGCCGACGTCGACCGCACCGTTCGCGAGGCCGAGCTCGTCGAGCTGGGCCTGCAACGCGTAGCCGTGCCCGCCCGTCGCGCCGACCATCGCGAGCACGAACGGCTCCATCCAGCGTCGATGGCTGCCCAGCGGTGCCCACCCGCGGTGAACCGGCTGCCCCGCATCGTTGCATCCCGAGGCGATGGGCTCGACCGCCGTCCCGGAGGCCGGTGCGCCTTCCGGCCCGGGCACGGTCCCGCGAGGCGGCTGCGACTCGCTCCTCATCTCGCGCCAAGGATAGCGCCGCACGTTCCCGGGAGAGACATGGGTGCTCGGACCTGGCGACCTCGGTCCCCGGTGCGCAGCCTCCGGCGCCTACCATGTCGGCATGTCCGGGAACGCACCGCCGACCGACCTCATCCTGTTCGTCGCGTTCCTCGT
>DAOTXE010000021.1:0-26877 GCA_034435355.1 Chloroflexota bacterium | reverse complement strand
CGCCCATGACCCCGAAGTAGACCTCCTCGAGCGTGGCGGCCTCCCGCCGGACCTCGAGGATGGCAGCGCCGGCCGCGACGAGCGCCCCGACGAGCGCCGGCGTGTCCGTGTCCACGTCCCGCAGATCCGCCACGAGGCCGTCGGCGACGCTCCGGACGGCCGCCACGCCCGGTGCCGCCTGTGCGGTCGCCACGAGATCCGGCCCGGCCGGGACGGCAAGGCGCACGTGCAGCCGGACGTCCCCACCCCCGCTCCGGAGCCGGGCGGGCGTGTCGATCCTCAGCAGGGTCGTGCGCAGGAAGCCGATCCGGTCGCAGAGCCGCTCGGCCTCCGGAAGGATGTGCGTGCACAGGACGACCGTGCGGCCCTGGCCGCGGAGAGCCGAGATCGCGTCGCGGACGACGGAAGCCGCCTCCGGGTCCAGCGCGGCGGTCGGTTCGTCGAGAAACAGGACCGGCGGGTCGTGGAGCAGCGCTCGTGCGATCGCAAGCTTCTGCTTCATGCCCTTGCTGAAGGTCCCGGTCGGCTCGGCGCGCCGGTCCCACAGGTCGAACAACCGGAGCAGCCGTTCGATCCGCTCGGCACGCGCCGCGGCCGTCAGCCCGTGGAGCTTCCCGAAGTAGTCCAGGTTGCTGCGGGCGGACAGCTTCTCGTAGAGGCCCGGCGACTCGGTCAGGACGCCCACCCGGGAGCGGACCGCGTCGGCCTGTCGGACCAGGTCCAGGCCGACCACGCGGGCGTGCCCCGCCGACGGGCCGATGAGCGCCGAGAGAAGCCGGATCGTGGTGGTCTTGCCCGCGCCGTTCGGTCCCAGCAGCCCGAAGACCTCGCCGCGGCGGAGCTCGAGGTCCAGGTCGCGGACCGCCCATCGCTCGCCGAATCGACGCCCCAGACCCTCGGCGGAGATGGCGACATCGGGCGACGACGGGAGGCTCGGGATCACCGGCGGAGTCTGCCACCTGCGGAGCCTTGATGCCGGACGGGCCGCCGGGGATCGAGCCGACGTCTCCGCCGGCAGGCGGTGCTCCCGGGGCGTCGCCGGTCCCGCCGGTGCCCGTACCATTGCGTGCACATGCGAGCAATTCGCGCCGTCTTCCTCGCCAACGGCATCTCCATGGGCGTCTTCTTCCCCTTCGCGGCCGTGATCCTCTCGACGCGCGGCTTCTCGCCGGCCGAGATCGGGCTCATCCAGGCGCTGTCCTCGGCCGCGTTCACGATCGCCGTCCCCGCCTGGGGCCACCTCGCGGACGTCGTCCTGGGCCGCCGCAACGCGCTCGTGATCTCCGCCCTGACGGGGGCGGCGGCCGTGCTCGGGGCCGGGTCGCCGATCCCCGCGCTGGGGGTTGCCGCCTGCTTCGTGGCGTTCAGCCTCTTCGAATCGGGTTGGGGGCCGCTGGGTGACGCGCTCGCCGTGAACGCGGTCGCCGACCGTGCGCGCGACTACGCTCGCGTCCGGCTGCTCTCGTCGGGGGGCTTCGCCGCCTCGTCCGCGCTCGTGGGCCTGCTCTACAACCAGACCGGGTACGGGCCGGCCTTCGCCCTGTGCTCCGCCTTCGCGGTCGGCCTCGCGGTCGTTGCGCGCCTCACGCCCGACGTGCCCCGTGCGGACCTTGCCGCCCACGCATCCGGGCGCCCGCGCGGCGGGTCGATGGCCGTCGCGCTGCGGGTGCAGCCCCGTCTGCGGGGTGTCCTCCTGGCGGTTCTCCTCGTCAACATCGGGATCATCGCCGGCTTCACGTTCCTGCCGCTCCGGATGGTCGCCCTCGGCGGGAGCGCCTCCGATGTCGCCCTGATCGCCTCCGTGGGTGCGTTCGCCGAGATCCCGGCGATGCTCGTGGCCGGTGCGGTGGCGGCGCGGATCGGGTTGCGCGGCCTCGTGGCCGGCAGCGCGTTCCTGTACGCGGCATGCTTCGTCGGCTGGGCGGTGCTCGACTCGCCCGCCCTCATCATCGCGACGCGCTTCGCCAGCGGGTTCGCCTTCGCAGGGCTGTGGGTGGGAGCGGTGCTCACGATGGCGGTGCTGCTGCCGCCGCGTCTGCAGGCCACCGGGCAGGGCCTCTACCAGGTCACCGGCTACGGCATCGCGGCCGTCGTGGCCAACCTCGTGGGCGGGCAGGTCTACGCGACCCTCGGCGCATCGGTCCTGTTCGGCGGCGCGGCCGTGCTCGCGGTGGCAGCCGCGATCCTGACCGTCGCCGTCTTCCCGCGGGCGGGCGAACCGGAGGTCCCCGTGGACGATCTCGCGGCCTCGCTACCATTCACGGCACCGACGCTGGGGTAGGGAGGCGGCCATGCGGCTCTGGGGTGGACGATTCGCAGGCGAGACGGACCCGCGGACCGCCGACTACACGCGTTCGATCGCGGTGGACCAGGCACTTGCGCTCGACGACCTCGCCGGCTCGGTCGCCCACGTGCACGGCCTGGGTCGCGCCGGCCTGCTCGAAGACGCGGAGGTTGCGGCACTCGTCGCCGGGCTGGACGCGCTTCGGAAGGACGTGGAGGCGGGCACGCTTGTCTGGGATCCAGCTCTCGAGGACGTTCACCTCAACCTGGAGGCGGCGCTCGCCGCGCGGATCGGCCCGCTGGCCGGCAAGCTCCACACGGGCCGCTCCCGGAACGACCAGGTCGCCACGGACCTTCGGCTCTGGACGCGCCGGACGGTGGACGCCCTCGATGCGCGGATCGTCGAGATGGAGCGCGCGCTGGTGCGCCTCGCCGAGCGGGAGGGCAACGCGGTCCTGCCGGGGATGACTCACATCCAGCCGGCCCAGCCCGTGCTGCTGGCCCACCACCTGCTCGCCTACGTGGAGATGCTCGAGCGCGACCGGGGCCGCCTGGCCGACTGCCGCCGGCGCGCAAACGTGTCACCCCTCGGCTCGGGGGCGCTCGCCGGGGCCGGCCATCCGCTCGACCGAGAGGCGACCGCCCGCGAGCTCGGCTTCGACGGCGTGACCGCGAACTCGCTCGACGCGGTCTCGGATCGCGACTTCGTGGCCGAGCTGCTCTTCACGGCCACGCTCGGAATGCTGCACCTCTCGCGCCTCGCGGAGGAGATCACGTGGTGGTCCAATCCGCGCTTCGGGTTCGTGCGCGCGGCGGACGCCTTTTCGACCGGCTCCTCGATGATGCCGAACAAGAAGAACCCCGATCCCGCCGAGCTGGTCCGGGGACGTTCCGCGCGGGTGGTCGGGTCGCTGGCCGGATTCCTGGCACTGCTGAAGGGCCTGCCCCTGGCCTACCAGCGCGACCTCCAGGAGGACAAGCCGCCGCTCTTCGAGGCCTGCGCCGCGTTCGATGCCTCGCTCGGCGTGATGGCCGGGATGCTCGAGACGCTCTCCGTCGACCGGGCTGCCATGCGCCACGCGGCGGACGAGGGGTTCACCACCGCGACCGCGGTCGCGGATGCGCTGGTCCGGCTGGGCGTGCCGTTTCGAGACGCACATCAGGTCGTGGGGCGCATGGTCGCTGCCGCCGAGGCGGAGGGAGTCCCGCTCACCGAGCTCGGCGACGGGGTGATCGTGGCCGCGCTTGCCGAGAGCGGCGACACCGCGCTTATGGGGCTGGCCGGCGACCCTGACCTGCCCGCCTCGCTGCGCGACGCGGCCCACCTCGAGGCTGCGCTCGCCTCGTGCGATGTCGTCGGCGGGACGGCGCGGACCCGCGTCGCGGCCGCCCTGGCCGCGACGCGGGCGCGCCTGGCGGGCACCTCGGAGTAGGTCCCGTCGCGGCGGAGGCGCGCCGCGGACAGACGGCGCGCCGCGGCCCGCGCTCCGGGTACCATCGCCGGATGCTGGACGACCGGACCATCCGCCGCGCTCCCAAGGTGCTCCTCCACGACCACCTCGACGGCGGCCTCCGGCCGCGGACCGTGATCGATCTCGCGCGCGAGGCAGGCTACACGGGGCTGCCCACCCACGATCCGGACGAGCTGCAGGCGTGGTTCACCCGGGGCGCCGACCGCAAGTCGCTCGAGCTCTATCTCGAAGGCTTCGTTCACACGGTCGCGCTCCTGCAGACCCGGGACGCGATCGAGCGGGTGAGCGCCGAGTGCGCCGAGGACCTCGCCGCAGACGGGCTCGTCTACGCCGAGGTCCGCTATGCGCCGGAGCTGTCCACGTCGGCCGGGCTGACGCTGGACGAGGCGGTCGCGGCGGTTCTCGCCGGCTTCGATCGCGGCATGGCCGTGGCCGCTGCCGCCGGCCGGCCGATCGTGGTCAGGTTCATCTGCACGGCGATGCGCCAGTACGCGCGATCCGTGGAGATCGCGGAGCTGGCCGTCCGCTGGCGCGATCGGGGCTGCGTGGGCTTCGACATCGCGGGTCCGGAGAAGGGGTTTCCGCCGACCCGCCATCTCGACGCCTTCCACCTGGTCCAGCGCGAGAGCTTCCACTCGACGATCCACGCCGGCGAGTCGTTCGGCCTTCCGTCGATCTGGGAGGCGCTGCAGTGGTGCGGTGCGGCCCGCCTCGGCCACGGGGTCCGGATCGTCGACGACATCGCGATCGACGAAGCCGGCCGCCCGCACCTGGGCCGGCTCGCCGCGTACGTCCGGGACATGCGGATCCCGCTGGAGATGTGCCCTACGTCCAACCTGCACACGGGCGCCGTGGCCGCGCTGGCCGACCACCCCATCGACCTGCTCCGCCGCCTCCGCTTCCGGGTGACGCTGAACACGGACAACCGGCTGATGAGCGGCGTCTCGCTCTCGAGCGAGTTCGCGTCCATGGCCGCGGTCTTCGGCATCGGGCTCGACGAGATGGAGTGGCTCACGCTCAACGCGATGAAGTCGGCGTTCGAGCCATTCGACGGGCGGCTGCGCCTGATCAGCGCGGTCATCAAGCCGGGCTACGCGGTCCTTCGCGGAGAGGCCGCCGCGATCGCCGCCTCCTGACGGATCGCCCTAGCGCGGGTCGAGGTCGAGCGTGCCGATCGTCGCGTGCAGCAGCTCGGCCGAGTGCCGGAGGCCGGACGCCTCCTCCGCGGACATCGCGAGCCGCAGCGTCCGCTCGACGCCCCGACGCCCGAGGACCGTCGGCACCGACAGGTAGACATCGTCGATCCCGTAGTAGTCGCAGATCAGCGAGCTCACCGAGAGTACCGTGGACTGGTCGCGCAGGATCGCCTCGCAGATGCGGATCAGGCCGGCCGCCACCGCGAACGACGTGGCCCCCTTGCGCTCGATGATCTGGTATGCGGCGTCGCGGGTCGATTCGAAGATCTGCTGGAGCGAACCTTCGTCGTGCCCGATGCCGTTGGCCCGCCCGAAGTCCGCGAGCGGCATGCCGGCGATGTTGGCCGACGACCAGACGGGCACCTCGGAGTCGCCGTGCTCCCCGGCGATGTAGGCGTGGACGGAGCGTGGGTCCACCCCGTAGCGCTCGGCGAGGAGCATCCGGAAGCGCGACGTGTCGAGGATCGTCCCGGACCCGACCACCCGCGCCGAGGGGAGCCCGCTGATGCGGTACGTCAGGTAGGACAGGACGTCCACCGGGTTCGTGGCGACGACGATGATCCCGTCCGGGTTCGCGCTGGCGACCGCCGGCACGATCTCGCGGAAGATCGCCGCGTTCTTGCGGACCAGGTCCAGCCGCGTCTCACCGGGTTTCTGGGCAGCCCCGGCCGCGATGACCGTGATCGCCGCACCACGACACTCCTCGAGCGGGCCCGACCAGACCCGGGCGGTCTTCGCGAACGGGACGGCGTGGAGGAGGTCCATCGCCTCTCCCTCCGCGCGCCGGGCATTGGCGTCCACCAGCAGGATCTCGGCGGCGAGCCCCGAGAGGAGCAGGCCGAACGCGAAGGTCGACCCCACGGCGCCGGCCCCGACAATCGCAACGCGGGTCGGGTGCGGCTCGGCCGGCAGGGTCGGGGAGGGGAGCGAGGCCTCGCGTGCGCCGGGGCCGGACGCATGGGCGTCGCCGGAGACAGGTGTGGCGATGACGCTGCTCGTTTCGGACATGCCCCCATTCTGCCCCGCTTCGCCCGGCGGCGCCGACAGGCCGCCGCCGGGCGGCTTCGCGAAACGCGACCCGGACGCAACTGATCCGCACCCCCGCGTCACGGTCGGCGTGATGGGCGCCGCCCGGCGCCGGCCCCACCATCGGGAGCATGGGTCGTCGGGCTGCCGGGCGCCCGGTCGGACCGCCCATCGACGAAGGAGACGAGATGTCGAGCACTCCCGCCCTCGAGATGAAGCGAACGCTCAGCCTCACGGGGCTCACGGTCAACGCCATGGCGCTGATCGCGCCCGGCGCGTTCCTCTGGACCACCTTCCAGTCGCAGACGCTCCAGTCGAACGGCGGAGTCACCACCGCGTACGACATGGTCCCGGGCCTGGTCTTCGCGCTCGTCCTGGCGTTCCTGACCGCCTGGAGCTACGGGGAGCTCGCGAACCTCTACCCCGACGCCGGGGCGGGATCCTCGTACTACTTCGCGGAGGCGGCCTTCCTGGAGCGCGAGGAGGCGCTCCACTACCGGTTCGCCCGACTCGCGAAGTTCGTGGTCGGCTGGATCTCGCACCTGTACTACTGGATCTACCCGGGAATCATGGTGGCGTTCACCGGTATCCTCGCCGTCTACATCCTCGGGCTGTTCGGGGTCACCCTGGCGACCCCCTTCGAGATCGGCCTGGTCTGCGTGTTCGCGGCCGTCACCGGGCTGATCGCCTTCCGCGGCATCTCCGGTTCCACGATGACCGCGATCGTGATCAACGTGATCCAGCTCACCGCGCTGGTGGCCGTGAGCGCCCTCGCGATCGCCTTCCGGCTGACCCACCCGGACCTCGCGTATGCCCACAGGGACATCGTCTCGGTCGTCCTGCCGCACAACCTGGCCAACGTCCTGTTCCAGGGCACGATCGCGATCCTGTTGCTGGTCGGGTTCGAGTCCGTGACGGCGCTCGGCGCCGAGGCGAGGAACCCGAAGCGCGACGTGCGGCGCGCGGTGCTCCTGTCGCTCGCGATCCAGGGGATGTTCGCCTACATCATCCAGTACGTCGCCGCGAACTTCGCGGTCAGCGACGCACTCACGGGCACGGTCACGAGCGCCTCGGGAGTCACGAGCACCGTCACCGGCTACGCGGCCGCGGCCGCTTCCGGCGCGCCGATCGGCGATCTCGTCAGGCTGATCGGCGACACGATGCTCGGCGGGACGGGTACGGCGCTCGCCTTGATCCTCGCCGCGACGGTCCTGGTGGCGCTCGTCGGCACGACGCTGGCCTGCCTGAACACCGGCGTGCGGATCACCTACGTGATGGGCCGCGACCGCGAGGTGCCCGGCATCCTCGGGCTCCTGCACGGCAAGTACGCGACGCCGCACTACGGGATCCTCGTCCTCGCCGCGATCTCCGCCCTGTTCGGCGCCTACGGGATCCTCAGCGCGGACAACCTGCTCCAGATCATCCTCGCCTCCAACGTGGGGACGTTCCTGGTGTACGGGATGACGAACCTCCTCGTGATGATCGCGTTCTGGGCGCGCCCAGAACGCTCGGCGCTCAAGCACATCCTGGTGCCTGCCCTCGGCCTGCTCGCCAACCTGGCGCTCCTTGGCGCGATTCTCGCGATGAGCATCTCGTCCGGCGGGTCGACCCAGACGGACACGCTGATCGCCCTGGGCGTGGTGAGCGTCTGGGTCGCGGCCGGCGCGGTCTGGCTGACCCTCAACTCGCGATCGGCCGGCCGGCCGATTCTCCTCCGTCGCTCCGGCAGCGAGCCGGTCGAGGTGACCGTCCAGTAGGCGCGGGAGCGACCGTGGCACGCCGGCCCGGCGATCGCCTCCCCGCCGCGACCACGGCGACGGCGCCCCCGGGGGCGCCGTCGTCGCTCGGCGCCCCCGCGCCTGGAGGCCCGCCGGCCACCGGGTCGGTCCGCCTCCGGGTCGCGGCCCTGTCGGTCGTGGGGCCCGTCCGCACCGCGAACGAGGATCACCTCGGCTGGTTCGATGCGGCCGGCCTCGACCTCGACGGGACGCCCGGGGAAGCGATCCGAACCGTCACCCTGGCGGGACCCGCGGTCGGCGTCATGATGGCCGACGGCCTGGGCGGGCATGGGCACGGCGACCTCGCCAGCCGTACGGCGATCCGGCTCGTGATGGAAGCTCTCGTCGCGGCGCCACGGCCCGGCCCGGGCGAGCTGCGGGAGGCCCTGGAGATGGCGAACGGCAGGCTCCTCGCCGGTGAGCTCGACGGCGCGCCGGATCGCAGGCCCGGGCCGCAGACGACGGCCACGGTGCTGGTCTTCGCGGGCGATTCCGTCCAGGTCGCCAACGTCGGGGACACGCGCCTCTACCGCCGGCGTGACGAGGCCGTCGAGCTCCTCACCAAGGATCATTCGCAGGCGGCGGAGCTGCTCCGGATGAGGGCGATCACGCCGCACCAGGCGCGCAACCACCCGGGCCGTCACCTGCTGACGCGCTCCGTCGGCGCCGACCTCACCCTGCGGCTCGATTCGGTCGCGCGCGCCGTGCAGCCCGGCGACGCCTACGCGCTCTGCACGGACGGCTGCTGGAGCGGCCTCTGGCCCCAGGACCTGGAGACGGCGCTCAGCCTCGATCCCGCGGTCGGTGCCCGACTGCTGGTGGATCGGGCGATCGAGCTGGGCGGCGACGATAATGCGAGCGTGGCCATCATCCACGTGGATGCGGTGGGAGCGTCCCGCGACGCGGACGCGTCCGGGCGCCCGCTCTGGCGCCGGATCTTCGGCGGCCGGTGAGCCCCGCGAGGCGCGCGTGATCGCGCCAGGCCGTCCGTGAGCGACGTCCTCGTACCGGGCGAGAAGCTCGACCGGTACACGATCGTCGAGGCGATCGGCCACGGGGCCTTCAGCGACGTCTACCTGGCCCGCGACCCGGACGGCGCGCAGGTGGTCCTCAAGTGCCCCCACGAGGGGATCATCGGCGACGTCGCGACGTTCGAACGCTTCCGCCGCGAGATGGAGATCGCGAGACGTCTCGACCACCCGGGGATCCAGCATTCGCTCGATCCGGGCGGAGACCGGACGCGACCCTACCTCGTCATGCAGTACGTGGAGGGCGAGACCCTCCGTGAGCACCTCGCGCGGAGGGGGCGCCTGCCGATTGCCGAGGCCGTTGCGCTCGTGGACGGCCTTGCCGCCGCGATGGGCTACGCCCACGGGAAGGGGGTCACCCACCGCGACCTCAAGCCCGAGAACGTCCTCGTGACGCCCGATGGCCGGCCGATCGTGACCGACTTCGGTATCGCCCTGATCACCGGCGCCCGCCGCCTGACCTGGCGCTGGCTGACTTCGCAGATGGGCACCCCGGACTACATGGCCCCCGAGCAGATCCAGGGCGAACGCGGCGATGCGCGGACCGACGTCTACGCCCTGGGCGTCATCCTCTTCGAGCTCCTCGTCGGGCGGGTTCCCTGGGAGGGAGACAACCCGCTTTCGATCATGAACCAGGCGGTCACCCGGCCCGCGCCGTCGCTCCGTGAGCTGGACCCGACCATTCCGCCGCCGCTCGACGCCATCGTCCGTAAGTGCCTGCGCAAAGATTCCGACGAGCGCTACCCGGACGCGGCGGCGCTCTCGGCCGACCTGGAGTCGTGGAAGGACCTGGACCTCGCGCAGTTCGTCTTCAGCGCCGAGGAGAAGCCGTCCGGGCCCCCGGGACGCCGCGGCCCGATCCTGCTCGTGGCTGGGATCAGCCTGGGATTCCTCGCCGCGAGCGCGCTCTTCCTGCTGTTGGTGGCGCTGCTCCAGCACCACTGAATGTCATGAAGAGGAGCCTCCGCGGTGGCCCGGGCTCGCGATGAGCGCTCGGCGCGGCCAGCGTCGCCCTCACGGCGGTCGGTCAGTCAGCCCTCGGCGGGCCGGCTGCCGGCGATCCGGAGCGCGTAGCCGCGGCCGCGGACGTTGCGCAACCCCGGATGCCCCTCCGCGACGAGCTTCGCATTGACCCTCGTGAGATGGCTCCGTAGCGTCTCCGGGTCCGCCTCCGGCCGGCCGGGCCACGCGGCGCGGAGCAGCGCGCGATGGTCGACGACATCGCCGCGCCGGGCGACGAGCACGGACAGCAGCTCGAACTCGGTCGGCGTGAGCGCCAGGCCGCGCCCCTCGACCGAGGCTTCGCGGCGGCCCAGGTCGATACGCAGACCGTCGAGGCTCGGCTCGTACCCGCCGCTCGGCGGGGAGCCGCGCCGGACGGACGCGTGGACCCGTGCAACGAGCTCGGCAACCCGGATGGGCTTCCCCACGACGTCGACCGCGCCGGCATCCAGCACGGCGACGACCGCCGCCTCGTCGCGGAGATCGGCGATGACGATGATCGGGGCGTCCGTGCGGGCCCGCACGCGGGCCACGATCGCCACCCCGTCCGCCTCCGGCAGGTTGGGGTCGAGGAGGACCACGTCGGGACGTTCGTCCGCCAGGCGGGCCAGGACCGCCTCGCCGCGGTAGGCGGTCACGACCTCGTGGCCGGCGTTGCCGAGCGCGCTCGCGATCGCTCCCACGTCGGCCGGCAGGGCAGCCGCGACGAGGATGCGCAGGCGGGTGGGCTGTGTCGGAGCTGGCACGCCGGGGATCATCCCACGGGTTGACCGTGACGGCGGTTGTGCCGGGCGAACGACGCCGGGCGACCACCGCCGCTCGGCCGCCTTCCCGGCTACTCCTCGGCCGCTTCCAGGCGGTAGCCCACGCCGCGCACGCTGGTGGGAAGCGGCGCGTCCGCTTCCTCGAGCTTGGCGCGCAGGCGTGCCAGGTGCGGCTTGAGCCACTGGGGATCCGGGTCCACATCGCCCGGCCAGCCAGCGGCGAGCAGGCGGTCGTGCGGGACGACCCTGCCGCGGGCGACGACGAGCGCGGCCAGGAGCGCGAACTCGGTGCGGGTGAGGGCGAGGACGTTGCCCTCGACGGACGCCTCGTGCCGCCCGGTGTCCAGGGTCAGCCGGCCCACGCGCAACCCGCCGGCCGAGGTGTCGCCGGCCTCGTGGCGCCGCATGACGGCGCGGATCCGGGCGAGCAGTTCCTGCTTCCCGAACGGCTTGGTGACGTAGTCGTCGGCCCCCGCGTCGAGCGCCTCGACCTTGGCCAGCTCGTCCGCCTCGCCGGTCAGGATGATGATCGGGGTCAGGCTGGTTCGGCGGATCTCGCGGCAGACGTCCACGCCGTCACGGCCCGGCATCGCGAGGTCGAGGAGGACGAGGTCCGGGCCGTCCTCCTCGAAGCGGCGCACGGCGGTGTCGCCGTCGTAGGCGGTGATCACCTGGTGGCCCGCGGTCCCGACGAGGGCCGTGATCGCCCCGACCATCGCCGGCTCGTCGTCGACGACGAGGATCCGCAGCCCGGCTGCCTGCGTGAGCGTCATCCGTCCCTCTCCCCTCGGCCCGGCGCAGCGGCCGGGAGCGCGACCACGAAGCGGCTTCCCCCGAAGCCGTTCCCCTCGATCCAGATCCTGCCACCCATCGCTTCGATGAGCCGGCGAGCGGCGTACAGGCCGATCCCGGAGCCCCGGCCCCGCCGGCCGGCCGCCCGCACGAACGCCTCGAAGACCGATTCCCACTCCTCGGCGTGGACGCCGGGCCCGTCATCGGTGACGTAGACGCGGATCTCGCCGGCCTGGCGCCACGCCCCGGCGGAGACGCCCCAGCTTCGCGGCGCGTACTTCGCCTCGTTTTCGAGGAGGAGCTCGAGCACCTGGCGGAAGCGAGCCTCGTCCCCCTCTGCGACCAGGGTCTCCTCCGGTAGATCCCAGCGCAGGCGGTGATAGCGCAGGAGCGGCCGCAGCAGCTCGACCGTCTCGCCCATCGTCCGGCCCAGGTCGAAGGGCGATCGGGCCAGCACGCCCAGGCCGTCGCCCCGGACGGAGACGAGGATCGAATCGACGAGCCGGTCGAGGCGGCCGATCTGGTCGATCGCCGCGTTCCGCCAGTCCTCGCTCGAGGCGCGGGCGGGCGGGTCTGCCAGGCCGGCCGCTGCATCGGCGAGCAGGTCGACGTAGGCCCGCACCACGGAGAGCGGCGTGCGCAGCTCGTGGGTGACCACCGACAGGAGCTCCGCGCGGGCCTCGTCGAGCGCCTGGAGCTCGCCGAGCTGGCGCTCCTGCTCTCGCTGCAGCCGCCCCTTCTCCACGATACCGGCGAGGAGCGCGGCGATCGTGGCCATGAAGTTGATCTCCTCCGGCGTGAAGCGCCGGGTGGCGACGGTCTGCACGTTGAGAACGCCGACCACGCGATCGTTCCAGGTCAGGGGCACCGACAGCATCGAGGTCAGCCCCGCGAGGTCGAAGCTGCGGAGGAACTTGAAGCGGGGGTCCAGCCGGACGTCGGGCACCTCGATCGGCCGGCGGGCGACCGCGGCCTCACCGGTGATGCCCTCGCCGGTCGCCAGGCTGACCCGGCCGACCTGGTCGCGGTCGAGGCCGTTCGTGGCTGCGAGCGTAAGTCGGCCGGTGCCATGGTCCAGCAGGTAGAAGGAGCACACCTCGACGTGGAGCGCCTCCGTCGTCCGCTCCACGAGCGTCCGCATGAGCTCGTCCCAGTCCCGCGCCTGGGTCGCCAGCCGGGCGAACTCGTGGAGGAAGGCGAGCTCGCTGAGCGTGCGGGCGGATCCGCCGTCGGCGCCCGCGGCGAGGGGTGCGACGGGCGCGGCGGCGGTGGGGGCCGGGACCGGCTGGCTGCTCATCGTGGGCGATTGTGGCGCGCGCGGGCACATCGTGCGCCGGCGCGCCCTGCGGCGGGGCCGTCCGGGTCAGGACGCTACGGATGCCGAGCCGGAATCGGTGACGTTCGCCTCCAGCCGCTGGAGGAGCGGGTCGGTCCAGGACCAGGCCGCGCCGTAGTGGGCGCCGACGGCGCCGTGGCGCGCCGCCTCCGTGCGGAGCGGGAGGCCGAAGATCTCGATGAAGCCGACCGCCGAGGCATGGTCGAAGGAGTCGCCCGCGTCGTAGGTGGCGAGGTTCTTCTCGTAGAGCGAGAGCGGCGAGCGTCTCCCCGTCACCACCGCGCTGCCGTGGTCGAGGCGGACCCGCACGTCGCCCGAGACCACTCGCTGGGCGCTCGCGACGTAGCCGCGCAGGTCGCGGTGGAGCGCGCTGAACCAGAGGCCGTCGTAGGTGAGCTGGGCCAGCTCGTCGGCCACCCGGCGGTTGAAGCGCAGCGTGTCCTTGGTCAGGGTCATCGATTCCAGCGCTGCATGCGCCGCCAGGAGAACCGTGGACGCCGGGGACTCGTAGACCTCGCGGCTCTTGATCCCCACCAGGCGATCCTCGACGTGGTCGATCCGGCCCACCCCGTGGGCCCCCGCGAGCCCGTTGAGGCGCTCGACGAGGGCGACCGGTTCGAGCCGCTCTCCGTCCAGGCTGACGGGGATCCCGCCCTCGAAGCCGACCACGACGTCGACCGCGGCCGGGGCGTCGCCGGGCGCCACGGTCCAGGCGTAGGCGTCGGCGGGCGGCGCGGCCCACGGGTCCTCGAGGATGCCGGTCTCGCACGAACGGCCCCACATGTTGACGTCGATGGAGTACGGGCTTGCCTTCGTGATCGGCAGCTCGATGCCGCGGGCTGCCGCGTAGTCGATCGACTGGTCGCGCGAGAGGCCCATCCCCGCGCGCATGGGCGCGACGACCTCGAGCGCCGGGTCGAGCGCATGGACGGCGACGTCGAAGCGAACCTGGTCGTTGCCCTTGCCGGTGCAGCCGTGGGCGACGGCGTCCGCGCCCTCCCGCTGGGCCACCTCGACGAGAAGCTGGGCGATGAGCGGCCGGGCGAGTGCCGTCGCCAGCGGGTAGACGCCCTGGTAGCGCGCGTTGGCCTGCAGGCCGGGCCAGCAGAAGTCGCGCACGAAGGTCGTCCGCGCGTCCACTACGTAGGCGCGCGATGCCCCGGCGGAGATCGCGCGGGCCTCCACACCGCTCCGCAGCGAGCCGCCGCCGACGTCGACCGTGAGGGTCACGACCTCGACACCGAACTGCTCGCGGAGCCAGGCGACCGCCACGGACGTATCGAGTCCGCCCGAATACGCCAGGACCACCTTCTTCATCTTCGTGCTGCCTCCATTGCCGGCACGCGAACGCCGGCGCTACGGGTAGGTGCTCGTGAGGTCGGCCGGGGGCGTCCCGGCTTCTGCCTGGGCCACCAAAAGCGCAAAGCGAGCCCGCCAGCGTTCCAGGGCCGGCTCGTCGGCGAAGAGGACCAGCAGCGTATCGTCCCCGGCGAGCGTGCCGACCTGCTCGTCGAGGCCCGAGTCGTCGATCGCCTGCGCGATCGCCACGGCCGTGCCCGGCGTGCTGACGAGGACGAGGGTGAGGCCGCTGCGCGCGACGCGGACCGGGTAGTCGGCGAGGACGCGCCGGAGACGCTCCTCACGCGGGCGCGGGGTGGGATGGGCGGGCGCAGCTCCCCCGGCCGCGGCCGTCGCCTCGTCTGCCAGGGCCCGCGGCGTCACGTAGACGTGGTGCTCGCCGCGCGGCACCTTGACGAGGCCGAGGTCTGCGATGTCCCGGCTGACGGTCGCCTGCGTCACCCCGAAGCCCCGCAGGCGCAGGATGGCGGCGAGCTCCTCCTGGCTGCCGATCGAGCCCGATGCGACGATCTCCAGGACGGCCTGCCGGCGGGCGATCCGGGCCGCGAGTCTGGGGCGCGTCGGTGCCTCCGCGGTCATGCCGCGGTCCTCGTGATCCGGGTTCCGAACGTGGCGTCCTCGAGGGCGCGCGCAAGGGCCCTCGGCGCGGACGCGTCGCAGATGACGGCCTCTGCCCCGGGTGCCGTGATCCCCGCCAGCGCCGCGCGAACCTTGGGCACCATTCCCCCGCTGATCGTCCCCGCTGCGATGAGCGCCGCCGCGTCGGCCGCGCTGATCGTGCCAAGCTTGGCGCCGTCGGCGCCGCGGATCCCGTCGACGTCGGTCATCAGGACAAGTTGCGGCGCTCCGAGCCCCGCCGCGAGCCCGGCCGCCGCATCGTCTGCGTTGACGTTGCAGACGATGCCGGTCTCGTCGCGAGCGAGCGGGGCCACGACGGGAACCTGGCCGCCCACGAGGATCGCGTCGAGCAGGTTCCGCCTGATTCCCACCACGTGCGCGACCAGGCCGAGCCCGACGATCCGCTCGCCGACGAGGAGGCCGCCGTCCACGCCGGAGAGGCCGACCGCATCGACGCCGACGTCGTGGAGGGCGGTCACCAGCTCGCTGTTGACGACGCCGCGCAGGATGGCCGCGGCGACCTCGATCGCGGCCGCGTCCGTGACGCGCAGGCCTCCCTCGAAACGCGTCGGAACGCCGAGCCGGCCCAGCCACTCGGTGATCCGCCTGCCCCCGCCGTGGACGATCACGATCGGCCGCCGCCTGGCGACCGCGGCCACCTCTTCGAGGACCTGGCGCTGCTCCGCGAGCGTGGTCCCGCCCAGCTTGATGACGATGATCCCGCTCATGGCACGCGCCGGCTCATGTCGTGTACTCCGCGTTCTCGCGGACGTACGCCTCGGTCAGGTCGCAGCCGAACGCCTCGCCGGTCCCGTCGCCCAGGCCGAGGTCGAGCCGGATGAGCACCTCCCCGGCGCCCATGGCGGCGCGGGCCGCGGCGCGGTCGAAGGGCAGCGGCCCGCCGGCGTACACGGGGTGGCCAGCGACCGTGATCCGGAGCCGGTCGGGATCGACCTGCACCGGCGTCCCTGCTCGTGTCAGGGCGTCGGCCCGCGAGAGGCCGGCAGCCTCGAGGATCCACGACTCCGCCGCGTGCGCATTGCCGACCGCGCCCGCGATCCGGCCCCAGTTCGTGTCGCGGCCGTGGACGGCCGCCTTGACGAGGCTGCTGGAGATCACGGCCCGGGCCGCGCCGCGCGCGTCGACGTCGTCGCGGGCGCCGCTGACCTGGCAGGTGATGAGCGTGGTCGCACCTTCGCCGTCGGTCGCCTGCTGACGGGCCAGCGACCGAGCCACGGCCTCGATCGCTCCGGCGAGCGCGGCGGCGCCCGGCTCTCCGCTTCGGACCGGCGTCGCCCCGGATGCTCCCGACGCGAGCAGCAGGACGCTGTCGTTCGTGCTCGTGTCGCCGTCGACGGAAAGCTGGTCCCAGGTTCGCGCCGCGGCTCCCCGGAGGAAGGCATGCAGCGTCGCAGGGTCCGCGGCGGCGTCGGTGAGGATCGCCGCGAGCATCGTTGCCATCCGCGGATGAATCATCCCGACGCCCTTCGCGATCCCGCTGACGGTTACCGGAATGGGTGCCCCATCGGGGCCGGGGAGCGCGAGGCGGACGCTCGCCCACTTGGGCCGCGAGTCGGTTGTCATGAACGCGCGGGCGACATCCATGAGCGCCTCGTCGGTCGCCGCGAGGTGGCCGGGAACCCGCTCGGCGATGGCCGCGGCCACGCGGTCAAGTGGGAGCCGCGTCCCGATCACGCCGGTGGAGAGGGCGAGCGTCCGGGCGGGTGCGGTTCCGAGCACGGTCGCGAGGCGGCCGGCGAGATCGACCTGGTCGGCGTCGCCCGCGGCGCCCGTCGCGGCATTCGCGGAGCCCGAGGTGGCGAGAATCGCGTCGGCCCAGCCGGACCCTTCCGGACCGCTCCCGCCGGTCCGCGCGAGATGGGCGCGGGTGAGCCGGACCGGGGCCGCAGCGAACGCGTTGCGCGTGAAGACGCCGGCTGTCGCTGCGGGCCCGCCGGTCGTGGCGATCACCGCAAAGTCCGGGCGACCCGACCGCTTGATCCCGATCGGCGCGCCGAGGGCCCGGAACCCGGCCGGCATCACGGCCCGCTCGGCCGCGTGCGGAAGTCCGCTCGAGAGCGGCGCCAGCGGGCCCTCGGCGGGCCCGGACGCGGTCGGATTCGCGGCCGGCGAAGCCGAATCCTCCCGTCTCCCCGAGCCGCTCATGGGACGAGCGCGTGCTGCTCGAGCCCGGCCGTCTCGGGGAGCCCGTGGACGAGGTTGAACGCCTGGATCGCCTGGCCGGCCGCGCCCTTGACGAGGTTGTCGATGACGCCGATCGCGAGGACCCGGCCCGTCCGCTCGTCGAAGCGGACGTGGACGCGGCAGGTGTTGCTGCCGAGGACGTGCTTCGTGGCCGGCGGCTGCGCGACGACGTGCACGAACGGCGTCGCGGCGTACGCGTCGGCGTAGAGCCCGTCGAGCTCTTCCTGCGTGACCGGGCGGGTGGGCCGCACGTGGCAGGCCGAGAGGATCCCGCGCGTCATCGGGACAAGGTGGGGCAGGAAGTCGATGCCGCGGACACCCGGGTTGGGGGCCGCGTCCGGCTCGCCCCGGAGCGCGCCGTGCCCGCCGAGGTCCGCGAGCTCCTGCTCCATCTCGGCGACGTGCCGGTGACCTCCGACGCCGTAGGCCTTCACGCTCTCGTTGACCTCGCCGAACATGAGGTCCTGCTTCGGCTCGCGGCCGGCACCCGACACGCCGGACTTGGCGTCGACGACGAGGTCCGCGATGAGCCCGGCCCGTGCGAGAGGGGCGAGGGCGAGCAGCGTGGCGGTCGGGTAGCAGCCAGGCACGCCGACGATCGCGGGGCCGATCGCCCGCAGGGCGCGGAGGGCGTCCCCGTGCAGCTCGGGGAGCCCGTACACGGCGCCAGCGAGCAGGTCCGGCCGGGGATGTGTGAAGCCGTACCAGCGCGGGTAGTCGGCGGGGTCGCGAAGGCGGAAGTCCGGCCCCAGGTCGATGATCGCCGCGCCGCCTGCCGCGAGGTCGGGCACGATCTCCGCTGCCGCCCCGTGCGGCAGCGCCAGGAAGACAGCGTCCGCCTCCGGGACGGTCGCGTCGACGTGGAGCCCCGTCCGATCGAGGTGGATGTGGGTGCCCCCGATCGGCTCGCGGCTGCGGCCGCGTCCCACCAGCCCCTCGACCTCGACGTTGGGATGGCGCGTCAGGAGCCGGACCAGCTCTGCGCCGACGTAGCCGGTCGCCCCGATGATCGCGACGCGGATCGGCGGTCCCGTTGGTGCCGACGGTGCGCGAACCATGCCGCCCCGTGGCAGGCGCACGGCGCGCCCGGCCGTCCCTGCGGCCACGGCCGTCCCTGCGGCCACGGTGCCCTCGCTCGAGGGATTGGGGCCGCTCATCGGTGCGCCTCACCGTGGCTCACGGCATCGGACGGTGCTCGGTCTTCGCTGCTCCGCATTGCGCATGACTATACAGGTACGATGCATAGTCATGCAACTGAGGCTGCCCAGCAGCTCCGCGGATGTCGCCGGCGGAGAACAGATGGGCCGAACCCCGGTCGCCCGGTGGTCGCGCAGAGGCCCGGAGGCACGCGCTCGGCAGATCCGTTCTTCTAGGGCGAGCACGTGGCGCAGATCCGGTGGCCGGGCCCTGAAACGAAGGCGGATACGCCCGTTCTGTTCGCCAGGCGCGACGCGGGACGCCGCGCCGGGGCTCCCCATCGCCCGCGCGACGCCGCGCCGAGGTCCCTGTCCTCCGCGCTGCGCGGCGCACCCATCCGCGGCGAGCGCGGCGCGACGCCCGCGCGGCCGGGATCTCAGCTGGCGGCCTCGGCCGGGGCGTGCTCGGCCAGCCAGCGCTCCGCGTCGATCGCTGCGCGGCAGCCATCCCCGGCGGCGGTCACCGCCTGGCGGTAGCGGTGGTCGTGGACGTCGCCGGCCACGAAGACGCCCTCGATCCGCGAATACGTCTCGGCGTGGACGGCGAGGTAGCCCGCCTCGTCCATCTCGAGCCAGTCTTCGAATGGCCCCGTGTTGGGGCGGTAGCCGATCGCCACGAACAGTCCCTCCACGGGCAGGTCGGTGCGGGCGTCAGTCCGGGTGTCGCGCAGGCGCAGGCCCGTCACCGAGGCGTCGCCCAGGATCTCGTCGATCACGACGTTCCGGTGCACCTCGATCTTCGGGTCGCGCTCGACTCGGGCCTCCATGATCCGGCTCGCCCGGAACTCGGCCCGGCGGTGGAGCAGGTGGACCTTGGTGGCGAAGCGGGTCAGGTAGAGCGCCTCCTCCATTGCGGTGTCGCCCCCGCCGACCACGGCGATCTCCTTGCCGCGGAAGAAGAACCCGTCGCACGTTGCACACGCCGACACGCCGCGCCCGCGAAGCCGGTCTTCCGACTCGAGGCCCAGCCAGAGCGCCGACGCACCGGTGGCGACGATCACGGCGTCGCCGCGGTACTCGACCCCATCCGCCCACGCACGGAACGGCCGGCTCGAGAAGTCGACCCGGTCCACCTCCACGTCGACGACACGGGCGCCGAAACGCTCGGCCTGGGCGCGGACGCGTGCCATCAGCTCCGGGCCCTCGATCCCGTCGGGGAAGCCCGGGTAGTTCTCGATCTCCGAGGTGATCGTCAGCTGGCCACCCGGCTGGTGGCCGCCGAGGACGATGGGCGCGAGGTCGGCGCGAGCGGCATAGATCGCGGCCGTCAGGCCGGCCGGGCCGGAGCCCAGGACCAGGACCTGCGTGCTCGCGGGCGCCGAACGATCGACCGCGGACACGGCCGAGACAGCCGGCCGGGCATCGACCGCCGATCCCTCGGCTGGCGCCGAACCGGTTCCGAAGTCGATCGAGAAGCCGCCGAAGGGGGAAGTCGTGTCGGGCATGGGAAGCTCAGGTCTCGTGCTGGTATGGACCGCGGAATCGCGCGGAACGGACCACTATCCTAGCACGAAGACGATACCCCCAGGGAGTATCCGTCCGGGTCTATGTGGTCGGGATCGCGTGGACCAGCTCGGCGAGCCGCGCCGCGAGATCGTCCACGCCGGGCTGTTCGATGTTCCCGATCCCCAGGATGACGTGCTGGGCGCCCGCCTCGGCGAGGGCGGAGAATCGCGCCGCCGCCGCTTCCGGCGTCTCCGTGCCGGTGCCGCCCGCCGCGGAGAGGCGCGTGCTCTGGAGGGTCGATCGCTCGATCTCGGCGTAGGGCCGGCCGATCGCCTCGCAGTGCCCGCGCAGCACCGCGTACTTGTGGGCGATCAGCTGCGGGCCGCCGAATACGTTGGTCGCGTCGGCGTACCGGGCCACCAGGCGAAGCGTCTTCTGCTCGCCGCCGCCGCCGATCATGATCGGCACGCGTGGCCGGCTGATCGACTGCGGGCTGTTGAGCAACCGTCCGGCGGTGTAGCGGGCGCCGGCGAACGCCTCCTCGGTCCCGCGTTCACCCTGCCACATCGCGTGGGCGATCCGGAGCGTCTCATCGAGCATCTCGAAGCGCGTCCCGAGGGGCGGCATCGGGAAGCCCAGCGCGTCGCTCTCGTCCTGGTTCCAGGCCGCGCCGATGCCCAGGTATGCCCGGCCGCCGGACAGGACGTCGAGCGTGGTGGCCGCCTTCACCCAGAGTCCGGGAAGCCGGTAGTGGACACCGCCCACCATCAGGCCCAGCCGCGCACGGCTCGTGTTGGCCGCCATGAACCCGAGCGTCGTCCAGCCCTCCAGCATCGGATCCTCGGCGGGGCCGATTCCCCGGATCTGGAAGAAGTGGTCCATCACCCAGAGCGAATCGAACCCGGCGTCGTCGGCCGAACGGACGATCCGGGCGAGCGTCGGCCCGATGGCGGGCGTGCCACCGGGCCAGTCGAAGCGGTTGATCTGGAGGCCGATCTTCATGGCGTGTTGCTCCTTTGCGATGTGCGTGGTTCGGGCGGGCGCGCGCCGCGGATGGCGGTGCAGGCCGCCCGGTGGCGCCCGGGTCTCGTCAGCGGAACAGGTCGAACTCGGGAGGCATCAGCACGTCGGCCGCGATGCTGCCGTCGCCGGGAGGAGGGGATGCCCCTCGCACGAGCGCCGCGGGCCGCCGGGCCGTCTTGCCGAGCACGAGCTCTGCCGCTGAGGCGATCTCGTCGGCGACCGCGCGAATCGTGGCGCTCATCCGGCGCCCGTCGGCGTCCGCCGTGCCCCGCAGATCCTCGTTGGGCCGGAAGCCGGCCACGCCGATCGCGAGGTCCGTGATCCCGAACCGCCACGGGCGGCCGAGGCTGTCGCTCACCACGACGCCCGGCGCAATCCCGAAGCGCAGCGCGAGCGCGTCCCGGATCCGTCGTGCCGACGCGTCGGGATCGTCCGGGAGCAGGAGGACCGTGCCCGTGCCCCGCGCACCCACGTTGCTCGCGTCAACCCCGCCGTTCGCGAGGATGAAACCGTGGCGCGTCTCGACGATCACCACGCCGTTGTCCATCCGAACGACCCGCACTGCCTGGCGCAGGACCACCTCCACCTGCCGGGGATCGCGGCCCCAGCGCTGCGCGAATGCAATCGCCTCGGGTCGGGGCTCGATGCCGGCGAGGTCGACGGACGCGCCCTCCGCCTTCGAAACCACCTTCTGGGTCACCACGAGGACATCGTCCCCCTGCAGCGGCAGGACACCGGCTGTGCGTCCGAGGGCGTCGCCCAGAAGGCCGGCGAGGTCGTCGCCCGGCCCGACCTCGGGGATGCCGGCGAGCGCGGTCACCTCCAGGCGGCCCGGCACGGCGGCCCCGCCGCTCATGGCGCGTCGACGGCCGGGCGGCCTAGGCCGGCGGCCTCGGCCGCGAGCAGGTCGTCCGGGGTGTCGAGATCCCGGTCCAGCGGGCCGGCGACCTCCAGGTAGGTCGCGCCGCGCGTCGCTGCCGCGACCGCATGGGCGGCCCGGCTCCCCGGGCCGAACCGGAAGGGGATCGCTCCGGGTGGCGACAGCAGAAGCAGGTTCGTGCCCTCGCCGCCCCGGTCCGGCACGAGCGCGACGAGCGCGGCCGCCGGCGCGCCCGCGGCCCGGGCGACGGCCAGCCGGCTGCGCGCCGCAGCGAGCACGAGGCGCAGCTCTCCCGGGGCGATCGCGGGGAGGTCTGCCGGAACCACGAGGATCGCTGTCGCGCCCGCCTCGCGCGCCCAGGCACGGCCGTCCGCAAGGCCCTCGTTGAGGCCGCCGCCGCCCTGGGGCAGGGTCACCGCCCCGGCGTCCGCGGCAGCGGCGAGAGCCTCGGGGTCCGGACTCACGACGGCGACCCCGCGGATGCCCGGTGTCGCCATCGCTGCCCGGATCGTGCGGCGCAGCAGTCCCTCCACCAGCTCGCGCCGTTCCTCCGGGTCGAGGGCCTCGCCGAGACGGGTCTTCGCGCGCTCCAGGCCCCGGACCGGGATGATCGCCACGACGCGTCCGAGGTCGGCCGGGCCGGGTTCCCCGCGAGGATCGGGATCCTGCATGGGCTGATCGTAGCGGCTGTGCCGGGTCGGGTCGTTCGGCTGTGCCGGGTCGGGTCGTTCGCCTGCGCACGGCAGGTCGTTCGGGTGTGGCGCGCGAGCCGGGCGCAGCGTCCGGTTCAGGCGAGGCAGGCGTCCAGGACGACACGCGCGAGCGACGCCCGCGAGGCGTCGTCGGTCATCACGGTCGCCGCGACGACCGCGCGCATCCCCAGGCGCTCCACTGCAGGGACGAGCGCGGCGTCGGTCTCGTCGACCACGAACACGTCCGCCAGGTCGGCGTACCGGCGTGCGACGCCCAGCGCGCTGACCTCCTCGCCGAGCGCGGCGAGCATCCGGTCGGCAGGTCCGCGGAGCGCCCGTCCGCCGACGATCGGGGAGACGGCCGCCACGCGCACGCCGCGCCGCCGGGCGGCCCGGATCGCCTCACGCACGCCCGGCACCGAGAGGATCGGTGCGATGGAGACGAGCGGGTTCGACGGGCAGATGACGATCGCGTCGGCTGCGGCGAGCGCCTCGTCGACCTCGGGCGTCGGCGTTGCCCGCTCCGCCCCATCGAAGACCACCTCCAGGACGGCCGGTTCGGCGTGCAGCCGGACGAACCAGTCCTGGAATGCGAGCCAGCCCTCGGCGCTGCGGACCCGGGTGCGGACCGGCGCGTCCGCCATCGGCAGGAGGCGGGTCCGAACGCCGAGCCTGGCCGCAACGTCGAGCGCGATCGTGGTCGGGCGCTCTCCACCCCGGAGCCGCCGGGTGCGGTGCAGGTGGAGCGCCAGGTCGCGGTCGCCGAGCTGGAACCAGGTCGGCTCGCCAAGCCGCGCGAGCTCCTCCGCGGCTGCCCACGTCTCTTCGGCTCGACCCCAGCCGCGCGCGCGGTCGGCCAGGCCCGCCAGGGTGTACAGGACCGTGTCGTGATCGGGCCAGACCTGCAGGCCGTTGAACTCGGCGTCGTCGCCCGTGTTGACGATGACCGCCAGGTCGGCCGGTGCGAGGACCAGCGCGAGTCCGTTCGCGAGCTTCGCGCCCCCGATTCCGCCGGCGA
Source organism: Chloroflexota bacterium (assembly GCA_034435355.1). GTDB lineage: Bacteria > Chloroflexota > Limnocylindria > Limnocylindrales > CSP1-4 > CTSoil-043. The sequence continues at coordinate 3,763 of DAOTXE010000021.1, read as the reverse complement.
GGGCAACGACGCGGGGCACCGGGGCGCAGGCCTCAGCCGGCAAGCGCGGCGCGGACGTCGCCGATTCGGGCGAGCGTCTCGCGGTCGTACGGGGCCGGCATGCGCACGATGATCGTGCGGAACCCCAGGTCGACGTACGGCCGGATCGCCTCCGCGACCTCTGCCGGCGAGCCGAGCAGCGTCGGCACCTGGCCCGCGTCCGGCGTCCCGTTGTGGGCGCACAGCGCCGCGAACGCGCGTCTGGCGTCCGCCGGGTCGTCGCGCAGGACGATCGGGAAGGAGATCGTCCGCTCGATCGCCGCCGGGTCGCGCCCGACCTCCGCGCAGTGCGTCCGCAGGATCCCGTCGCGGGCCGCCACCTCGGCCACGGTCCCGGCCGTGTTCCAGGCGTCGGCGTACCGGGCCACCGTGCGGAGCGTCTTCTTCGGCCCCGACCCGCCGACCAGGATCGGCAGGTGCGCCTGGACGGGAGGCGGCGCGATCAGTGCATCGGCGAACGTGTAGAACCGGCCCGCGTGGCTGAAGCGCTCCCCGTCAAGCAGGCGCCGGACCAGTCCGACGGCCTCGTCGAGGCGGTCCAGGCGTTCCCCGACGCCGCTGCCGAAATCGAGCCCGAACGCCTCGTGCTCGCGGGCGAACCACGCGCCGCCGATCCCGAGCACCGCCCGGCCCCCGGAGACATGGTCGAGGGTCGTGGTGATCTTCGCAGTGTGCCCGGGGTTGCGGAAGGTGTTCGCGCCGACCATCAGGCCCAGGCGGACACGCGACGTCCGGGCCGCGACGGCGGCGAGCGCCAGCGGCCCCTCGAACAGCGGCTGATCCCACGGCCCGAAGATCGCGTGGAGGTGGTCCCAGGTCCAGACGGAATCCCAGCCGCCGGCCTCCGCGGCCAGCGCGGCGTCGAGGAAGGTCGGCCAGTCGGTCGACTGGCTCCACAGCTGGGCACCGAAGCGGACGGTGCTCACCGGTCGAGGTGGTCGTGGACGGAGACGACCCGCAATCGGAAGGTCACGCGCAGCTGGGTCCGGAAGCGCGCGATGCTCGCCTCCCTGCGAGCGAGGTCGTCCGGGTGGTAGCGCCGGGCGAGGTCGGCGATGTCTGCCTTGGCGACGGCCTGATCGTCGATGACCTCGGCGACCTCGGCGTCGAGCCCCACCCAGCGGTAGCCGTCGCCCGCGTCCGCGATCGCGATCGCCAGGCGTCCGTCGCGGCGCAGGTTGGCCGGCCAGCGCCGACCGTTGGCGCTGTTGACCATGAGCGTGCCATCCGCTTCGTGGCGGTACCAGACCACGACCTGGCGGGGAGCGCCATCGGGGTCGAGCGTGGCGAGCGTGGCGAATCGGCCCGGCGCGGCGATGAACGCGCGGACATGCTCGGGAAGCGCGAGCGCGGATGGCATACGCCGATGGTACGCGAGGTGCGAAGCCGGCGGCGTATGCTCGGCCGCAGGAGGTGATCATGCGGCTCGACGGGATGCACGTTGGAGTCTTCGCCGGCGACGGCGTCGAGGACCTGGAGTTCTGGGTCACCGTGATGCGGCTCCGCGAGGAGGGCGCCCGCGTCACGAGCATCGGCCTCGCCCCCGGCACCGTCCACGGGAAGAACGGGCTGGCAGTGGGGGTGGACGCCGCTGTCGGGGACGTGGACGCCGCCGGCCTCGACGGGCTGGTCGTGCCGGGGGGCTGGATGCCCGACAAGCTGCGCCGCTACCCGGCGATCCTTGACCTGGTCCGGGCGGTCCACGCCGCCGGCCGTCCGATCGGGATCATCTGCCATGGTGGTCTCATCGCGATCTCGGCCGGCATCGTCGCCGGAGGCCGCGCGACGGGCTCCCTCGGGATCCGCGACGACCTCGTGAACGCGGGCGCCACGTGGCTGGACGAACCGGCATTTCGCGATGGGACCCTGGTCTGGGGCCGGGTGGTCGAGGACATCCCCGCCTTCTGCCGGGAGCTCGTCGGTGCGCTCGCGGGGAGCCGTGCCCGGTAGTCGAATCTCAATCCGGCCGAAACCGCGATCCGCACCCGCGTCCGGCATGCTGACGACCCCTTCACAGCCCAGCAGGAGCCGATGACCCGCCGCGACCGCCGCCGCCCCACGATGCGCCGCCCCGAATGGCAGGACGCCCCGCCTCGCAGCGGGGGGCCGGCACGCGGCCGGCCCGAGGGCCCTGTCATGGAGCCGGCGGTTCGGCGCCTGTACATGGCCATGCTGCCGCTGCGCTTCTTCGCCGGCGCCACGTTTCTCTACGCCGGCATCGACAAGTTCATCGATCCCCGCTTCCTGGACGCCACCGGTCCGGGGTCGATCGGCGAGCAGCTCACCGCCTTCACCCACAACAGCCCGCTGGCACCCCTCGTGACGGCCGTCGCCCTGCCGTTCCCGGTCCTGATCGGCGTGCTGATGGCCCTCGCCGAGATCGCGATCGGCCTGGGCGCGCTGACGGGGCTGCTCTTCCGGGCGAGCGCGGCGGCCGGGGCTGCGGTCTCGCTCCTCTTCTTCCTGACCGCGTCGTGGGGGGTCCACCCCTACTACTACGGGCCGGACCTCCCGTATGCCGCAGGCTGGCTGACCCTGGCCCTGGCCGGCAACGGCGGGCTCGCGGTCCTCCGCCTGCCGTTCGCCGCGCTCCTCGCGCCCGACGGCGATGCCGACGCGGCGTCCCCGGAGCGGCGCGCGATCCTCCAGGGCGGGGTCCTGGCTGCGGCGGCTCTCGCGGTCGGGGCCGTGGCAGGCTTCGGCGGTCTCCTCAGGGGTCGCGCTCCGGTCGCCGCGCTCGCGAACGCGTCGCCGACACCGGGTGCCGGCGGGACGAGCCCGAGCACGAGCCCGGCGGCGACGCCACCGACTGCCTCGCCGGCTCCCGGCGCCTCCTCGGCTCCGGTCGCCGGGGAGATCGCGACCCTGAGCAGCCTTCAGCCGCGGACTGCGCTGCCGTTCACCGACCCGACGAGCGGAGACCCCGCGGTCCTCATCCGGCTCGCCGACAGCAGCGTCGTCGCGTTCGACGCGGTGTGCACCCACCAGGGGTGCACGGTCCAGTACGACGCGCCGTCCGGGCTGCTCTTCTGCCCCTGCCACGGCGCGGTCTTCGACCCGACCCACAACGCCGACGTCCTCCAGGGCCCCGCCCCGGTTCCCCTCACGCCGCTGCCCATCAAGGTCAACAAGGCCACGGGCGCCATCACGCTCACAGGCTGACCGGCCTTCGAGCAGTCGCCGGCTGGGACGCTTCTCCTGCCCGGAACGCGCGCCGGCGCAGGGTTGGTCGGCGAAACGCGGCGAACCTCGGCGCAGAGTTCGGAGACCCGCCGTCGCCAGTCCCTGATCGCCAGCGGGTGGCTGGGTGAGGTCATCTTCCCTCACGGTGGCGCCGGGGCTCTTGCCTGCCGCCGGCCGTCGGCGGAGCGCCGTGCAAACTCGCGTGTCGCGGTGGTCGGACAACGTTGTACGCTGACACAGTCCAAGTTTGGGCCCTGGAGGCCGCGCTCGGCGGCGATCAACGAGGAGGAACCTCGGGGAGAGACCAGGCCGGCCCGGTGGCAATCCGGCTCGGAATTGCGGTCACTGGGGCCGCACGAGCCGTCCGCGGGCCAGGCGATCCAGGAACAGCAGGAGGAGACACACACAACATGAAGGCTCGCGCAACACTTCTTGCCGCGGTTGCCACCGCGGCGCTCGTCGCATCTGCGTGCAGCAGCTCGGCGACGACAGCACCTTCCGCCGCCGCGGCCAGCGCGGCGACGTCGTCGATCAGCGTCAC
>DAOTXE010000020.1:0-31533 GCA_034435355.1 Chloroflexota bacterium | reverse complement strand
CGCGAGGCGAGGCGGCCCATCTCGGGAATCCCGACGTACTCGGCGAGCGGCGGGTACGGCGCCACGTCCCGCACCCGCTTGGCCACGTTCGCGATCGAGTCACCGATGCGTTCGAGCTCGTAGGCGATGTGGTCGAGCGTGAGCAGGTAGCGCAGGTCACGCGCCACCGGGGCCTGGGTTGCGATCGCCCGGATGATGTGGTCGAGCGCCTCGGACTGCAGCCCGTTGATCTCGGTGTCACCTTCGATCACGGTGAGCGCCAGCGCCGCGTCATGCGTCTCGAGTGCCTCGACCGTGAACCGGATGCGCTCCTCGATGAGACTGGCCATCCGCAGCAGCGTCTCCTTGATGATCCGCTCCTCGTGATCGAGCGGCGCGCGGGAGGCGCTGCGCATCGGCTCGAGGATGTCCCCCTCAACGCGCGCGAGCAGCGCTCCGACTCCAGGCGGAAGTCGAAGGTCGATCGGCCGATCGTGTTCCATGCTGGCCTCGGGGATCGGGAGCCGGGCGAGGCTCGCTCCGCCGCAGGACGGCGGAGCGAGCCCGGGGAGGAGGAGGAGCGTGCAAGCGTGCGGTCCGGGGCCGAACGCAGCCGCCGCGATGGCTGGGAGCCATCCCGGGTGTCGACCGGACCTCCACACGATCGCCGCTGCGCGTCAACCCGCGGTTGTCGAACGTTCAATGTTGCGTTAACGGTCCGACCCACGGCGCACGTCCCGGACCGGTCGAGGCTTGCAGGACCGGACGCCTACTCCCAGCGGAACGAGCGTGCCGCGATCGTCAGGCAGACCACGAGCCAGCCCGTCAGGATCGCGAGGTCCATGCCGAGCGGCGCGACCTGCGTGCCATTCACCATCACCTGCCGCATCGCGTCGCCGAGGTAGGTGAGCGGCAGGAAACGTGCCACGGTCTGCAGGAAGCCCGGCAGGAAGTCGAACGAGAAGAAGATTCCGGACAGGAACATCATCGGCAGCTGGACGACCTGCACGACGCCGTTCGCCTGCTCCTCGGTCTTGAGAAACGAGGCAAGCATGAAGCCGATCGCCAGGAAGGCGGCTGCCCCGAGCAGCACCACCCCTGCCGAGGCGAGCAGGTTGCCGACGATCTTCACGTCGAAGAAGACGTACCCGATGCCGAGGATCAGGACGGCATCCACGAGAGCCACGAGGAGGCGCAGCAGCACGTTGCTGCCGACGAGCTTCCAGCGGGCGAGTGGGGTGGCGCCGATCCGCTTGAGGATGCCCTTCTCGCGCTGCTCGACGAGGGGGATCGCCGCGAAGATCCCGAGCTGCATGAGGGCCATCGCGAGGATGCTGGGGACGAGATATGCGACGGCGCTGATGTTCGTCGACTGCAGCGTCAGCTGGCTCACCGTCAGGATCGCCGTTCCGCCTTGGGCCGCAAGGTTGAAGCCGTTGGCCACCTGGGCGACCGCGCCCTGCACGACCTGCGTGGTCTGGTTCTGCGACGGATCCCCGTAGAGCTGGATCGCGACCGACGTCGCAGCTCCGGCGCGGGCCTGCACGAGCGCCTGCTGGAGTCCGCCCGGGACGACGATGATCGCCGACACGTCGCCGTGCTGCATCGCCGCCCTCTCCGCGTCAAGCGTCCCGTCGTGGAGCGTGAGGAGCGGCACGCTCGCGAAGGCCTGCCGGAGGCCGGCCGAGGCTGGCGTGCCGTCCTGGTCGACGAAGCCGACCGAGATCTTCGTGTCGCCGTTCCCGCCGAAGATCCAGCCGAACAGGAAGACGAACATGATTGGGAAGAAGATGGTCCAGAAGAGGGCCGCCCGGTCACGGACGAGGCTCTTGACGTTGGCAGCGGTCAGGCTCAGCAGCGTTCTCATCGTCCCGGGCCTAGTCGCGCAGCGCTCGACCGGTCAGGTCGAGGAAGACGTCTTCCAGGGTCGCCTGGCGGATCCCCAGGTTGTGCGGCTCCACGCTCAGTCCATCCGACGTGGCGAGCAGAGCGCCGATCGTGCCGGGTACGTCGCTCGAGTAGAGGACCGTCTGGCCGTCCTCCTGGGCCGCCCGCGTCACGCCGCCGAGCCGGGCCAGCTGGTCTGCCGGCAGCTTCGGGTTCGAGTCGAAGAACACGGCACGCTCCTTGAAGCGCCGCCCGATGAGCTCGGGCACGGCGCCCATCTCGAGGATGTGGCCGTGGTCCATGATCGCGACCCGGTCGCAGAGCTCGGTGGCCTCTTCCATGTAGTGCGTGGTCAGCATCACCGACTTGCCCCGCTCCCTGAGCCCCTTGATGAGGTCCCACAGCGAACGCCGCGCCTGGGGATCCAGGCCCGTCGTCGGCTCGTCGAGGAAGACCAGATCGGGATCGTTGACGAGTGCGAGCGCGATCGAGAGCCGCTGCTGCTGCCCTCCCGAGAGGTTCATCGACCAGGCCCGGGCGCGCTCGCCGAGATCGACGGCGGCGATCAGGTCCTTCGTCGGCACGCGGCGGTCGAAGAAGCTGCCGAAGAGGTCGAGCAGCTCGGTCACGCTCAGGCGCGGGTAGAGCGACACGCTCTGGAGCTGGACGCCGATGCGCTGCTTGATCGACTCGGGGTGCCTGCGAACGTCCAGGCCGAGCACCTCGACGATCCCCGTGTCGGGTGGCCGCAGGCCCTCGAGCACCTCGATCGTCGTCGTCTTGCCGGCCCCGTTCGGGCCGAGCATGCCGAAGACCTCGCCCCGCCCGACCTCGAAGGTGACGCCGTCGACCGCCTTGACGTCCCCGTAGTACTTCTTCAGGTCGGCAACGCGGATGACTGGTGCGCCGTCTTGCGTCATCTCACTCCCGGAGCGTGAGGCTCGGCACACTCCAACCCAGCCACGACCCTGCGTGCCGGGCCGGGCCGCCGATGCCCATGCAAAGGAGAAGTATGGCCGCGGCCGAGTTCGCCGACAAGGCGACAAGGGGGGTCGGCAGGCGTTCGCGCATGCGAACGAGGAACCGGCGCCTGCCGGCAATCCCGGGAGCCGGCTCACGCGAAGAGATGGTGCGGGTTGCTCCTCCCCCCGCCCCTCGCCCCGCCGGTCATGCCCTCAAGGCCGGCGGGGTTTCCCTATCCTCAGCCGGCGTGACGGCGGCCCTGGTGCTTCGCACGTTCGCTCGCCTGCTCCGCGAACGAACAGGGTTCGAGGGGCCCGAGCGGCCGCCCCCCGTGATCACGCCCACGGCGCGTCGGGCTCGGCCGGTTGCCGGGTGATCGTCTTCAGCCGCTCCGGCGCCGTGCGGTTCGGGTCGCTGCCGAGGGTCGCGATACCTTCGCCGCCACCCGATCTCGCCGTCGGCTTGCCGTCTTCGGGTGGCGGTTCAGGCGCCCGCCCTGAGGTGCCGGTCGAAGAACGCCTCGATCCGGGCCCGTGCGTCCGCTGCCGACGGCTCGTGGTAGCCGACGCCGCCCGTCAGGCGGCCCATGAGGGCGAAGAGCATCGGCGTCTTCTCGTCGCGGTGGTCGTTGAGGAAGGAATGCCCGGCGTCCGGGTACTCCTTCACGTCGTGGTCGATCCCGAGGCTGGCCAGGATCTCGTGAAGCCTGGCGGCCGCTCCTCGCAGTGAACGGTCCCGCGCGCCGTAGCTGCCGACGATCGGACACGCGTCGGCGAGGGTCGTGTACGGATCCGGCGGGATCGTCCCGTAGTTGACGCTCGCCGCGGCGAAGCCGTGCCGCGGGGCCAGGGCGAGCGCGAAGCCGCCGCCCATGCAGAACCCGACGATGCCGATCCGGCCCGTGCAGTCGGGCTGGCTCTCCAGCCAGGCCCGCGTCGCCTCCACGTCGTCGAATGCGCGGCCTCGGCCGGCACGGATGTCGCCGATCGTCGCCCACATGCAGCGCAGGCCGCCGCCCCAGGCGAACAGGTCGGGGGCTGCGGCGAGGTAGCCCGCGCCGGCGAGCCAGTCGGCCTGCCGCCGGAGGTCCTTGCTCATCCCGCCCGCGTCGTGGATGACGATGACGCCAGGCCACGGTCCGTCACCCGCGGGGCGGGCGACACAGGCAGGCAGGGGAGCCGCGGGGGCCGGGATCGTCACGTCGGTCATGAGGCTCTCCCCAGGCTCTGCGGGCGCGGGCACAGACCACCCACTGGCACGCAGGCGTGCATTCTCGCGCACCGCCGGCCCGGTGACCGTCGGGCGGAGCGCACCGCCGGCCCCGTCCCGACCTGGGTCCCGCGCGCCGGCCAGATCGTGGGATGAACCATGGCCGATTTCACGACCGGATGCTGGCACGAGTGACGCTGGAACGAGTTGACGAGCGAGGCCAAAATAGGAGTTCGTCGTCCGCTCCGCGAGGGTGCCTGTCCGTGATCGAGCCGACGTTCCCCGAGCCGCTCGCACCGTCGATCGCGGTCCCGGCGCACGCGAGCGGCGCGTCCCCCGCCGCGACGGATGCGGCCGCCGCCGCCCCCGAGATGACACAGCCGGCGGCCAGCCTGCCGACGCCCGGCCGGACCCCGGGGGTGGGGGGCCACGACCCCTGGGCCGAGGCGGGCCGCAAGGTGCTCCGGTTTCACCTGGCGCGGATGCTGGCACGCGTGCCGGGAGTCGTGGCCGGGGAGGACCCGGAGGAGGTCCACGCGATGCGCGTCGCGGCCCGCCGGATGCGGGCGGCGTGGCGCGTGTTCGGCGACGGGTTCGAACGGGAAGCGCGCCGGCGCTACGTGGGCGACCTCCGCGAGATCGGGGTGTGCCTGGGCGCCGTCCGCGACCTCGATGTCCTGCTCGAGATCCTCTCCGCCTACGAGGCGCGCCAGAGCGCCCACGGCCGGGCAGGTCTCCGCCCGATCCGGGAAGGATGGGTCGGTGAGCGCGACGCGCGGCGCATCGAGCTCGTCGAGCTCCTCGGTTCGGAGGCCTTCGCCCGGTTCGTCACGGAGTACGAGGCGTTCGCGGCGACGGACGGGCTGGCCGCCGTCCCGGTTGCCCAGCACGCCCCGGGGCTCGTCCGAACCCGCATGCCCGCGACCGCCTGGGCGGCCTACCAGGACGTCTGGGCGTTCGATGACCACGTTGCCGGGACCGACCTCGTCACCCTCCACCAGCTCCGGATCGCCGGCAAGTGGCTGCGCTACACGCTCGAGTTCGCCCGCGAGGCACTCGAGCCGGAGGCGACCCCGCTCATCCGGCGGGTCGTGGCGCTCCAGGATCACCTCGGCACCCAGCACGACCTCCACGTCGCCGCGACCCTCGCGCGCCAGGTTGCGGCCGGGCCCGCGACGCTGTCGAGCCACGAGATCGCGGTGATCGGCCGCTTCGTGCGCTCCCTGGACGACGGTGTCGGGCAGCTGGGGAAGACGTTCGGCCGGACCTGGCGCCCGCTCGTCGCGCCCGACTACCGCCGACGACTCGGGAGAGGGCTGGCCCGCCTCTGACGGAAGCGCGGGTGCGGCCGCTTCAGCGACGGGACCACGCCCGACAAGGGCGCCCGTGGCTGTCCGTGTCGGGGTTGCCCTGCGGGCTTCTGTGCGTGCCGCTGCGCGTTCACGGTGCCATCACAATCGGTAACCAATCGTTGACCTGACCCGTTAACGCGCCGATCACCCGACCGTCCGATCGTCCATCACACACGCCCCAGCCCAGAGCGCGCGGTTCAAGTCGCGAGCCGGGGGACGCTGTGTCGAAGGAGGATCACGTGAAGGTAGGGCTTCGAAAGCGGCTGCCGCTCGGAGTCGCCGCGCTGGCGATCGCCGCGCTCACTGCCGCGCCGGTGATGGCGGCCAACCCGACCATCCCGAACGGCGCCAACGGCGCTCTCTCCGGCCAGGGCGCGACGTTCCCGTCGCTCCTCTACAAGTCCTGGATGGCGACGTTCTCGCAGGGGAACCCGGGCGCGTTCGACCAGACCGGCAACAGCTCGAACGGCCTGGTCTTCAGCTACAACGCGATCGGGTCGGGCGCCGGCAAGGCCGCCTTCTACGGCTCCGACGCCCGCAAGCCGAACCAGCTCTTCAGCGCCTCCGATGCGCTGCTCAGCGCGTCGGACCTGTCCAGCATCACAAGCAAGGTCGGCGACTACCAGATGATCCCGATGGCGCTCGGTCCGGAGGCCGTGGTCTACAACCTGCCGAACCTGCGCCAGAAGGTCAGCGCCACGAGCACCACGACGCGCACGGCGACGCTGTACCTCGACGGCCCAACGCTCGGCAAGATCTACGCCGGCACGATCAGCCGCTGGAATGACCCGGCGATCAAGGCGCTCAACCCGCTGATCGTCAACCTGCCCAGCAGCCAGATCCGGCCCGTCTACCGATCCGACGGCTCGGGGACCTCGTTCATCTTCACGACGTACCTCCTGAAGGCCGGCCCGGCGTTTGCCGCGGCGCTCGGCGGCAAGCCCTCGCAGACGATGGCCGACAAGATCAGCACGCTGCCGGTCAAGTCCCGCGCGATCGGCGCCCCGGGCAACGAGGGCGTCGCCTCGACGGTCGCGTTCCAGAAGTACTCGATCGGCTACGTCGAGCTGGGCTACGCGCTCCAGCTGGGCATGAAGTACGCCTGGATGCGGACGGGCGACACGGCCCACAAGTACTTCGTCCCGCCGACCACGGCGGGTGCCCAGGCGGCAGCGGCCGCGGCCTTCGCGGCCGGCACGGCGACCGACCCGGTCAACCCGCCGACGTCCGACGCGAACACCTTCTTCCAGCCGGTCAACCAGAAGGGCGCCACGGCGTACCCGATCAGCGGCTACACGTGGGTCCTCCTGTACGGTGACATGGGGCTCGGGAACCAGGCGGCGCCCCTCGCGGATGCCCAGGCCGTCGTGGCCTTCTGGCAGTGGGCGCTCACATCGGGCCAGAGCCTGATGAGTCGGCTGGGCTACGCCCCGCTGCCGCCGAGGGTGGCCGCCGAGTCGCTCGCGGCGCTGCACCAGGTCAAGTACAACGGCAACGCCATCTGGCCGGCGCGCCCCGTTCCCCGACCCCGGACCCCCGGCGCCCCTCCAGCATGAGGACGGCCCCTATCCCGTGAGCCAGACCAACGTGAAGTCCGAGAGCCCCGGCACGTCCTCGGCGGCCATGCTCCAGGACCCCGGCCGGTCGCAGGTCGCCGAGATCCTCTTCCGCCGGGGGACGCTGCTCGCCGTCCTGGCGGCCGGCGCGCTGCTGATCCTGCTGTTCGTCGTCCTGGTCGCCGAGTCGTGGAACACGTGGACCAGCTACGGGATCGTCCGCTTCCTCACCACGGACACCTGGGCTCCGAACTACGTGGATCCGGCGACAGGTGTCACGTCCATTCGCATCGGGGCGCTCCCGATGGTCGCCGGAACCGTCGTCTCGGCCCTCATCGGCCTCGTCCTCGCCGCCCCGGTCGGCATCCTCGTGGCGGTCTTCCTCGTCGAGTTCGCCCCGCGACGGCTCTCCCTCGTGCTGACGTTCGTGGTCGAGCTGATCGCGGCGATCCCGAGCGTCGTCATCGGGATCTGGGGGCTCTACGTCTTCGCCCAGTTCAGCCGAGACACGCTCCAGTGGTACCTGGCCTCGACGATCGGGCACGCCATCCCCTTCTTCAGCGAGGACCCCACCAGCCCGGCCACGTTCTCCGTCTTCACGGCCGGGATGGTCCTGGCCGTGATGATCGTCCCGATGGTCGTGGCAATCTCGCGCGAGGTGATCCGCTCCGTGCCGATGTCGCTCCGCGAGGCGCACCTCGGGATCGGGGCGACGCACTGGGAGGTGGTCCGCCACGTGATCCTGCCCACGGCCCGGGTGGGGCTGCTGGGCGGCGTGATGCTCGCCTTCGGCCGGGCAATCGGGGAGACGATCGCCGTCACGATGGTGATCGGGAACATCGACCAGGTGCCCCCGAGCGTCTTCCAGCCCGGCCAGACCATCGCAAGCAAGATCGCTGCCAACCTGGGCGACGTGAGCGACCCGGTCGAGCTGTCGGCGCTGCTGGGCCTGGGAGTCGTGCTCCTGTTCGTGAGCGTCGGCCTGTCGATCGTGGTCCGGCTCGGCGCGCGCCGGTTCGCGATCTCGAGCGCGCGAGGCTGAGATGACCGAGCATGTCCTGTCTGCCGGCGAGCGCCTGCTCGCCCCCGCCACCGCGACCGACCGCCGGCGCAGCCTGGCCGACCGGTTCTGGAAGCTGCTCAGCCTCGTCGCGACGATCGTGGTGATCGCACCCCTCGTGGCGATCATCTCCTTCGTGGTCATTCGCGGCCTGCCCACCCTGACGCCGGACCTCGTCTTCAACGCGGCCGGGAACACGACCAAGCCGGGTGCGCTCAACGCGATCGTCGGCTCGCTGCAGATGGTGCCCCTGGCCCTGCTGATCGGCGGCGGCCTGGGCCTTGCGGCGGGGATCTACATGGCCGAGTTCGCCGGTCCGAGGCTGGTTGCGATCGGTGCCTTCGTGGTGGACGTGCTGCTGGGTGTCCCGTCGATCATCGCCGGGCTGCTCATCTACGGGACGGTCGTGACCTACGTCACCGGCTCGAGCGCGCTGGCGGGGTCGCTCGCTCTTGCGGTGATCATCTTCCCGATCGTCATGCGGGCCACCGAGGAGGTGCTCCGGCTCGTTCCCGAGGCGGTGCGCGAGGCATCTCTCGCCCTCGGCATCCCGAAGTGGCGAACGACGATCTCGGTGGTCCTTCCCGTCGCCCGCGCCGGGCTGCTCACCGGCCTGATGCTCGCATTCGCGCGCGGGTTCGGGGAGACCGCCCCGCTCCTGTTCACGGCGCGCGGGTCGAACGCCCTCAATGTCGGTGACTTCAGCAGCCCGATGTCGGCACTCCCGCTCTTCGTCTACCAGAACTCCCGGCTTGCGTCCGACTTCTTCGTCGGACAGGCCTGGTCGGCCGCGATCGTGCTCCTCGCGGTCGTGCTCTTCATCAACGTCGTGGTGCGCGGCCGAAGCATCGGCGCGCGCGTTGAGTAGGAGGCGCGCGTGACGTCCGCTCCGCAGACCAACGGCAGCCCCGTGAACGGCCCTGCCCCGGCGCCGGGAGCGCCCGGCGCCGGGAGCGCCACGAGCACTGCGGAAGGCAACGGGAACCGGCCCGACGAGACCGGCGGCGTCGAGCTCGAGGGAGTCAGCGCCTACTACCGGACGTTCCGGGCGGTCCGCGACGTCTCGCTGCACATCCGGCCCCGGGCGGTGAGCGCCCTGATCGGCCCGTCGGGTTGCGGGAAGAGCACGCTCCTGCGGGTCATCAACCGCATGCACGAGACGATTCCCGGCACGCGCGCCGAGGGCTCCGTCCGCCTTGACGGGATCGACATCTACGGCGCGACGGTGAGCCCGGTCCGCGTCCGGCGGACGATCGGGATGGTGTTCCAGAAGCCGAACCCCTTCCCTGCCATGTCGATCCGCGAGAACGTGTCGGCCGGCCTGCGCCTCGCCGGCGAGCGCTCGCGATCCGTCATCGACGGGACGGTCGAGAACTGCCTCCGCCGCGCCGCCCTGTGGGACGAGGTCAGGGACAAGCTGCGGCAGCCGGGAACGTCCCTGTCCGGAGGCCAGCAGCAGCGGCTCTGCATCGCTCGCGCGATCGCGACGGAACCCGAGGTCATCCTGATGGACGAGCCGTGCTCGGCCCTGGACCCGCGGGCGACGCTCCAGATCGAGGAGCTCATGGCGGAGCTGAAGCAGCGCTTCACGATCATCATCGTGACCCACAACATGCAGCAGGCGGCGCGTGCCTCCGACGACACCGCGTTCTTCACGATGGGCGACGACCGGGCGGGCTTCCTGGTCGAAGCCGGCCCGACCGCCCAGATCTTCTCGAGTCCGAAGGAGCAGCTGACCGAGGACTACGTGACGGGGCGGTTCGGGTGAAGGCCAGACCGCGGACCGGCGCGCGCTCGCTCGTGGCTGTCTCGGTCGTCCTGCTCGTATTCGCGGGCTGCCGGCCCCCGATCGCGGACACCGGCGGCGCCACGACCGAACCGAACGGCTCGCCCGCACCGGCCGCGACCGTCTACGCGACGGATACCCCGCCGCCCGCGTACGCGCTCAAGCCTGCGACCGTGACCCAGATGGAGGTGCGGCTCTTCCGGGCCCAGGGCCCGGCGGACGCGCCGCTCCAGTACGCCCAGGCGCTCGACTCGTACCGGCAGGTCAACCTGCAGCTCAACCTCGTTCCTCCGATCACCGGCTACGACGTGTTCGCCGTGACGCCGGCCGCGGGAACGGTGACGGCGTGGATCGGGACGGTCGCCGACGTGGCGCCCGCGCCCGCGACCCTGGGCCTTGTCGCGGTTGGCGAGATCGCCGGCCGCGACCCCACCGTCGTGGTGCGGCCCGCGGCCGACAAGGTCAGGACGCTCGCGACGCTTCGTGGGCCGGTCCTGGCCGACTCGCCGGGCGCGGCGGCATCCCTGCGCGCGGCGTTCGCCGCGGCCGGCGTGGCAAAGCCGCCGGCGATCAACCTGCCCGACGATCTCACTGCTCCCTTCGACCCGACGCCTCTCCTCGACGGGACGGACACGTCCGCGGTGGGCTCCGTGTTCGACGGCTGGGCCCGGATCGAGGAAGCCGTCGCGGCGGCCGGCGGCAGCCCCGCGGATTGGGTCGAGACGTCCGTCGGCCCCCCGGACGGCGCGCTCCTCGGCGAGCTGATCTGGGTCCGCCAGGCGGACTTCCAGGATCCCGCCGGACGAGCCGCGATCAACGCCTTCCTCGGTGTCGTCGCCCAGTCGCAGATCGCGTGTCGTGACGCTGTCCAGGATTGCGCGGGCAGCCTGGCGGCGCAGAGCGATCGGACCCAGGATAGCCTGGCCTGGTCGATCGACCAGATCGACCGGCTTCTCTTCCCGTCCGCGGACGGCATCGTCCACATCGACCCGGCGGTCTGGACGCGCACGATCTCGGCGATGACCGCTGCCGGCGTAGCCGGGGCCGGCGCACTGACGTTCACGAACGAGGCGGTGGACTCCGTCACCCGGGCCTTCGGGACGAGCCTGGACCTGACCGGCAAGGGCTGGACGCCGCCACCTGCGACGCCATTGATCCCCGGGTCCTGACCGGGTCCACGCCGCGGGGGGCCGGCTCGGGTCCATCTCACGCAGCCGGACTGGCCCCGCGGCCGACCGGCGGCCCGTCGTCGCCGCGAGTGTCAGACTGTCGCTCGGGGGACGGTGACCACCAGCGCCAGCGTCCCCGGCGAGGAGGGTGCCACGATGGGCAAGGAATCCGGGAGGCGCGCGGCGCGCAAACGCGTCGCGGAGATCGCGTCTGCCGCACGTGACGACGACGAGAAGCTGGAGCGAGCAGCTGCGCGACGCCTGGCCAGGCTCGAGAAGGACCTCGCGACTGCGCACCGGTTGCAGGAGCGACACCGCTCGCGCCTCGAGGCGGCGACGGCAGAGGCCGACCAGATCCGCGCCGAGATCGCGGAGCTTCTGCGGCGCGCATCGGAGCCGGCGGCCGGTGGAGCGAGAAAGATCGGCCGCGCCGCCGGCGGGCTGCTCGACGAGGCGGCTGTCGTCGTCAGCGACGCTGCCGTCGCCGTGAAGGACGCGGCCGAATCGCTGGTCGGCGCTGCCCGTCGAGCCGGGCCGAAGCGCGCCGTCGCGAAGGCGCCGGCGACGGCGGACCGGACCGACGCGGCTGTCCCCGCTCAGCCGGCGCCTCGGCGACCGCGGCGTGCCCGGGCAACCACGTCACCCTCGTCGGGGCCGGGCAACGGCTGAGATCGAGCGGCGCAACGGCAGCCTGATCTGCGCGGCGGTCGACGTCGGCGCGAACTCCGCGCACCTGCTCGTCGGGAGGGTGGACGGACATCGCGTCGAGCCGCTCCGCGACGAGTCGGCCCTGCTCGGGTTGGGAACGGACGTCGATGCGCGGGGGCTCATCCCAGCCGAGACCCGCGACCGGCTCGTCGCGACGCTCGCCGGGTACGCCGCCACGGCGCGCAACCTCGGCGCGGCCCGGATCGCGTTCGCGGGGACGGAACCGCTGCGCCGCGCCGCCGACGCCCGGGCCATGGTCGTCGCGGTCGAGGCCGCGACCGGCGTCCCGTTTCACGTGCTCGACCATCACGAGGAGGGGCTGCTCACGTTACTCGGCGCGACCTGCGGCCGACCGGTCGAGGCCGATCTGCTCGTGGTGGATGTGGGTGGGGGCAGCACGCAGCTCGTGCTGGCCGGACCATCCCGCAGGGCGAGAGCGACCGGGCTTCACATCGGCGGCGCGCGTCTCACGCAGGCGCACGTGGCGCACGACCCACCAACCGCAGAGGAGGTCGGCGCCCTCCGGGCGGCCGCCATCGGAGCCCTGCGCGACGGTCCCGACGCCGCGCCCAGCCAGCTTATCGCCGTGGGAGGGACGTCCTCGAACCTGGCCAAGATCATCCCCGGCGCGCTGGACGACCGGATCCTGACGCCGGAGCGGCTCGTCGCGGCGCTCGAGACGCTTCGGACGGCGCCGGCGGATGCCATCGCGACCCGGTTCGGGATCCGGCCCGAGCGGGCCCGCATCCTCGCCGGCGGCACGGCGATCCTGGAGGCGATCCTGGCGCGCTACGGCGTGCCGCGGGCCACGGTGTCGGAGGAGGGGATCCGCGAGGGGCTCGTGCTTGCCCTGGCGCGTGCCGGGGCCGGCTGGCGCGATCGTCTGGATGCGCTGGTCCACGGCTGGGGCGGGGAGGCCGCGACCTCGGCCGATTGATCCCCGGCGGCGGCCACGCTCGCGGCCGGGCCCACCGCCGGGTGAGCCGCCCCGCCGCGCGGCCGTCAGATCGCGGTCGCGGCCGCCGCCACCGCGTCGCGCCCGGCTCCGTCGAGGATGAGGCAGGCTTCGGCCGGGAAGGAGAACGTGATCGCCGATTCGCGCGCTGGCACGGCGAGGTGCGGGTTGTTGAACGTGTCCACGGACGCGACGCCGGCGTCGCCGGGAAGCCTGATGCGCACGCGCACCACTGCACCGAGGAAGGTGACCTCGTCCACCGTGCCGCGCAGCCGGACGTGGCCGGGCGCGCCGTCGCCAAGCGTGAGGATCTCCGGCCGGAGCGCAAGGCTCACCGTTGACCCGCTGCCGGAGCCCACCGAGCCCCTGGCGCGCATCTCCTGGCCTCCCACGTCCAGCCGGCCCGCGGTGGCGTCCACGACGCGCGCGTTGAGCACGTTGAGAGTGCCGACGAAACGCGCGACGAATGGCGTGCTCGGGAAGTTGTAGATCTCGAAGGGCGTGCCGATCTGCTCGTTGCGCCCCTCGCTCATCACGACGATCCGGTCGGACAGCGAGAGCGCCTCCTCCTGGTCGTGCGTCACGTAGACCGTGGTGATGCCGAGTGCGCGCTGGATCGACCGGATCTCGGCCCGCAGGCTGACCCGGATCTTCGCGTCGAGCGCGGAGAGCGGCTCGTCGAGGAGCAGGACCTGGGGCTCGAACGCGAGCGCGCGCGCCAGGGCGACGCGCTGCTGCTGGCCGCCGGACATCTGCCATGGGTAGCGGTTGCCCGTGCCGGGCAGGCCGATGAGCTCGAGGAGCTCCGCCGTGCGCTTTGCGATCGACGCCCTGTCGCGCTTGCGGACCTTGAGCCCGAAACCGATGTTGTCGGCGACGGTCATGTTCGGGAACAGGGCGTAGGCCTGGAAGACCATGCCGACGTTGCGGCGGTTGGGCGGCCGGTCGGTGATGTCGGTCCCGTCGAGGACGACGCTCCCCTTCGTCGGGTGCTCGAAGCCGGCGATCATGCGCAGCGTCGTCGTCTTGCCGCAGCCGGACGGCCCCAGGAAGGAGACGAACTCGCCCTTCTCCATCGCGAGGTCGAAGTCCTGCACGGCCACGAACCCGTTCGGGAACTGCTTCTGGATGCCGCTGAGGTTCAGGTAGCTCATGCGCAGGGGGTCTCCGTGGTCGCCATCGATCAGTGGGCGCCGGTCAGATCGACCTTGGCCTGGCTGCCGCGGCCGACGAGCGCGATCAGGCCCATGGCGGCCCAGGTGATCCCGAAGCTGACCAGGGCCACGGCCGCAGGTTCGTAGGCGAGGTTGCCGGAGATCAGCTGGAGGTAGGTGGCGAACATCGGCCGGGCCAGGAAGTTCGCGATCGTGAACTCGCCCACGACGATGGCCAGGGTGAGGAAGGCGCCGCTCAGGATGGACACGCGGAGGTTGGGCAGGATCACCCGCCAGAGCAGCGTGAACCAGCCGGCGCCCAGGCTCTGCGAGGCCTCGGTCAGCGTCCGGATGTCGATCGTCCGGAGGCCCGCGTCGATCGACCGGTACATGTAGGGGAACGACAGGACGACGTAGGCGCAGACGAGCAGGACGTCGCTCCCGGAGTTCGTGCCGGTGAACGGGAGGGGTGGCCCGCTGTACGTCGAGATCAGGCCGAAGACGAGCACGATCGGCGGGACCACGAACGGCAGGAGCGTCACGAACTCGACGACGGGCCGCAGGCGCGGCAACCGGAGCCGCACCCAGAAGGCAGTCGGGACGAGGAGGACGATGCTCACGACGATCGTGATGACGCCGATGGCGAACGAGTAGGTCAGGCTCGACCAGATCTGGGGGTCCCTGACCATCTCCGCGTACGCGGCAAGGAAGGGCCGCTCCCGCAGGGAGAACAGGAGGGTCCCGACGAGGGGCAGGAAGAAGTAGGCCAGGCTCAGGAGCAGGACGACCCACGACCCCGCGGTCCGGCGCCCGGTCCCGCGGCGGGACCGGCGGCGCGGCTGGCCGGTCAGCTGCTCCAGCTCCTCGTGGAGCCGGTCGACCTCGCCCGTCATCGCTGCCAGCGCTCCGCCCGCCGCGCCAGCCAGGAATAGGCGATGAGCGTCACGCCCATGATCGCCACCATGCCCATCGCGAGCGCGTAGCCGAGGTTCTGGTTGCCCAGCACGTCACCGGAGAGCTGGCCGCCGATCAGGATCGTCACGAGCGGGATGAACCCGCCGGTCAGGGCGAAGGCCGTCGCCTGCGCCCCGAACGAGTTGCCGAAGAGCAGGATCATCGAGCCGAGGAGCGACGGCAGCAGGATCGGCAGCGCGATGTGGCGCCAGTACTGGAGCGTGCTTGCCCCGGCGTTCTCGGACGCCTCGCGCCATTCCTTCTTCAGGCCGTCGATCGCGGGGGCGATGATTAGGACCATGAGCGGCAGCTGGAAATACAGGTACACGAGCTCGAGGCCGAGCTTGGAGTAGATCGTGAAGCCGGACCCGTAGATGTCCCAGCCCAGGACATCGTTGAGGAAGACCGAGATGAACCCCGTCCGGCCGATCGTGAAGATGAAGGCGAGCGCGAGCGGGACGCCCGCGAAGTTGGAGGCGACCCCGGAGAACGTCATGACGAGCGTCCGGAGCGGCCCCGGGAGGCCTCCCGAGATGACCGCGTAGGAGAGCAGGAAGCCGAGCACGCCGCCGAGGATGGCGGTGACCAGGCTGATCTCGATGCTGGCCGCGTAGGCGTTCGCGGTGATCGGCCGGGCAAGGTCCGCGTAGTTCTGGAGCGTGGCGTGGCCTGCCTGGTCCCGGAAGCTGCCGACGACGAGGTAGCTGGTCGGGATGACCATGAACATCGTCGCGAACACGAAGAACGGGACGACACCGAGGAAGGTCCAGCGGAATCGTCGATACCCGGGCCGCAACGGGGGTGCAGCCCGGGTATCGAGCGTCGTGACCGTGCCAGCCACGAACGGAGAGGTGGCGTTGCTGCCGGGGGCTACTTGACCGTGACGCCGACGGCGGTCGGCCAGCCGGTCGTGATGAGCGTGTTGGCCGCCGTGATCTGGTCGAGCGTCGGCAGGACGGCGCCGCTCGTGTCGGGAAGCTTGGCCGCGACGTCCGCCGGGACGGCGTTCGCCTTGACCATCGCGTCATATCGGATCGGGGTGCAGTAGCCGTTCAGCCAGCCGAGCTGGCCCTCGTTGGAGTAGAGGTACTCCATCCAGAGCTTCGCCGCGTTCGGGTGCGGCGCGAAGGCGCTGATCGCCTGGACGTACATGCCGCCGAGGCGGCCGGTCTTCGGGACGACGACCGTGATCGGCGGGTTGCCGGCGAGCGAGTCCTTGTCGGCGAGCGCGTTGTAGCTCCAGGCCAGCCGGATCGGCGTCTCGCCGGACGCGACGGTCGCGGTCTTGCCGATCACCGGGACGAAGATCCCGGCGGCGTTGAGCTTCTTGAAGAAGTCGAGGCCGGGCTGCGCATTGTCGAGCGAGCCGCCGTTGCCAAGCGCGGCTGCCCAGACGGCCGAGACCGCCTGGTTCGACCCGGTCGGGTCGCCCGCCAGGGAGACCGTGTTCTTGCCCTGGGTGAGGAGGTCCGACCAGTCCTGCGGGACGTTCTTGATGACCGAGGTGTTCACTTCGAACGACATGACGCCGTAGTAGTCGCCGTACCAGTAACCGCTCGCGTCCTTGGCGGAGGCGGGGATGTCGGCCCAGGTGGAGACCTCGTAGGGCGCGAGCAGGCCCGCGGCGACGGCCTTCGGGCCGTAGGAGAGGCCGACGTCGATGACGTCCGGAGCGGCGGGGCCCTTGTTGCCCTTGTTGGCCGTGATGGCGTCCAGCTCCTGCTGCGAGCTGCCGTCGGGGTTCAGGTTGCTGATCGGGATGCCGTACTTGGCGGTGAACCCGTCGAGGAGCGCGCCGTAACCGCACCACGAGCGCGGGAGCGCGATCGTCGTGAGGCCGCCCTCGGCCTTGGCCGCGGCGATGAGCGACGTCAAGTCGGTGCCGCTCGACGCCATCGCGGAGGGGGCAGCCGAGGCTGCCATGGACGGCTCGGCGGACGCCGCGGCCGCGGATGGTGCCGCAGCCGACGGAGCTGGTGCCGCAGCAGACGGAGCCGTCGTCGCCGCCGACGAGCAGGCGGCCAGGGCGAGCGCCGCGATGGCCCCGAATGCGGAGACCCGGGACAGGGATCGATCCGTGCGCAACTTGCTCCTCCAGCGCTTGTGTGAGACGGTTCTCGGCCCCTGGGGCTGGGCCCATGACGTTGCCGCGAACACGCGTCGCGGCGCGGGCGGACCGCCAGACCTCCCCTGCCCGCCGATGCCATTTGATCCGATGGGTTGGCGGCGGTCTATCACCGCGGGGTTAGCAACACGTTTCCGCGAGATAACGGATCGGGTCTGCAGGACGCAGAACCGGGTAGGCGTCCCCGAAGGCGGGGCCGAATGGACCCCGCCTTCGGGCCGTCTGGAGGGACGCCCCTACATCCTGTACTGATACAGTTCTCGGTGAGATGCCACTGATCTCGATCCTGACCCCGCTCCTCTTCGGGCTCAGCTTCCTCTCGGGGATGCTGGGCTTCGGTGTCGCGTTCATGACCATCAACCTGGCCATCAACCGGGGCGACCCGGAGGAGCTGCCCCATGTTGCGTGAATTGCCTGTTCTTCAGGATCTGCGGATGGACCTCCGCCCGCCCGATGTCCGGGACGGGGTCGAGATCGCGGCGCTGATCGCCGATCCCACCCGCGCTGGCATCATCGCGATGCTCCGCGGCGGACCGCACTGCGTATGCGAGATGGCCGCCGCCCTGGGCGAGCGCCAGAACAACGTCAGCAACCACCTGGCCCGCCTGCGCGACGCGGGCCTCGTTCGGGTCAGCCGCGCGCCGGCCGATGGACGCCGCGTTTACTACGAGCGCGACGAGGCCTCGTGCGCCGCAGCTCTGGCGCAGGTCAGGGCACTTCTGGAGCCAATTCGATGACCACCGTCAGCCTTGGTGCCGTCCGGGGACGCGTCCATCTCCCACTCAAGCTGACGGTCGGCATTTCGGTCGTCGCCTGGCTCATCGCCTGGATCGCCGAGGCGCCGTTCTCGGACTGGCTGACGTTTTCGGTGCTTGGCCTGCAACGAGGGTCCCACTTCGGCGAGGCCATTGGCTTCTTCCTGCTCGACGTGCCCAAGGTGCTGCTCCTGCTGATCGGAATCATCACGGTTGTGACGCTGATCCGAGGTTTCTTCCCACCGGAGAAAGTTCGGGCGGCGCTCGCCGGCCGGGGCAATGTGGCGGGCTCCGCAGCGGCCGCCTCGTTCGGCATCGTCACTCCGTTCTGCTCCTGCTCCGCTGTGCCGCTCTTCATCGGTTTCGTGGAGGCCGGCATCCCGCTCGGTGTCACCTTCGCCTTCCTGATCAGCTCACCAATGGTCAACGAAGTCGCGCTGGTCCTGCTCTGGGGCCTGTTCGGACCCGGCATTGCGCTTGTCTACATGGCTGCCGGACTGACCGTGGCGATGGTCGGCGGGCTCGTCATCGGCAAGCTGCACATGGAGCGTTATGTCGAGGACTACGTGTGGGCGCTGCAGGGCAAGGGCGGGACTGCCATCGAGATCCATCTGACGTGGGAAGTCCGCATCCGCGATGCCTGGGCATACACCAAGGACCTGGTCAAGCGGATCACACCCTACCTGCTGATCGGCATCAGCATCGGCGCCCTCATCCACGGCTATGCCCCGACCGACCTCGTGGCCGCCATCGGCGGACGATCGAACCCCTTCGCGGTGCCGATCGTCGTGCTGATCGCGCTGCCGCTCTACTCCAACGCCGCCGGCACCATCCCGATCGTCCAGGCGCTCCTGGGCAAGGGGATGCCGATGGGCACCACGCTCGCTTTCATGATGGCAATCACCGCCATCAGCCTGCCCGAGTTCATCATCCTGCGTCGCGTCATCCGCTGGCCGCTCATCGCGGTCTTCGCCACGGTGGTGACGATCGGGGTCCTGTTTGTCGGCTACCTGTTCAATTTCCTGATCGCCTGATCACGACTCTCACGAGAGGAATCAACGGCATGAAGATCATCGAAGTCCTGGGGCCCGGCTGCTCCAACTGTGCGCGGCTCGAGAAGGTCGCCCGCGAGGCGGTGATGATGGCCGGCGTCGAGGCCGAGATCGTCAAGGTCACCGATTACGTGCAGATCATGAGCTACGGGATCATGAGCACGCCTGGGCTCGTCATCGACGGCAAGGTCGTGAGCTACGGTCGAATCCCGTCGGCTGGTGACATCGCGGGCTGGCTTTCCGCGTCGTAGGGGCAGCCGCCGCGGGCGGCGCCCGCACCGGATGAGAACGTGAGTGATCCCCGTGCGGCCGGTGCTCGCTGGTTCGCTGAAGGGGTCTGGGCAGCACCGTGGACCGCCTGGTCGACCTCGACCGGGAACGCGCTCGTCGACTCGAGCAGCGACAGCGGCGTCTATCGCTTCGTCTTTCACAAGAAGTAGCCGCGCCCCAGCGCGGCTGGTGCCACCCCGAAACCACCCCACTCCAGGGAGCGAACCATGAACGACACGACGATCCTGACCAAGGCCCTCGCCTTCCACGGCCACAAGTGCTGGGCCAGCACCGCCGGGGTGCGGCTGGGTCTCGCGGCGATGGAGACGCTGGGCGCCTCCCGGGCCGGTTCGAAGGAGCTCCATGCCATCATCGAGACGGGCGACTACCACGGTGGCATGTGCTTCGGCGATGGCATCCAGTTCACGACCGGCTGCACGTTCGGCAAGGGCAACATCGAGAAGACCGGCGAGGGCAAGTTCGCCGTCACGCTGATCGACAAGGCCTCGAAGCGAGCTGTTCGCGTGGCCTATCGGCCGACGCTCCAGCCGCGGATCAGGGCAACCGTGTTCATGCAGAAGCGCGCGGCGGGGATCGCGGCATCCGAGATCCCGGAGGAGGAGCAGCTCGAGGCGGTCCACCTCGTCTGGGACGCGGAAGCCGGCGAGATCATGACCATCGGCCCCATCCAGCCCAGCGACTGGAGCGAGCCCGAGGAAGTCGTCCGCTTCCTTGTCTGCCCAAGCTGCGGTGAGCTCGTGGCCGAGCCGTACGCCCGCGTGGCGGAGGGCAAGGTCGTCTGCGCCGCGTGCTCCGGCTACCCGCGCTGAGCCGGCCCTGACGGCGACCCTGTCATGCTCCTCTATCTCGTCGGCGGGGCCACGGTGTTCGTCGGCTCCGGCGTCATGGCGATGGCCGGCCTGGGCGCCGCGTTCCTGTTCGTCCCGCTCTTCTTCTACCTGGGCGTGCCCCTGGGCCAGGCGACGTCCGCGGCGCTCCTGATGAACGCGGTCAGCCTGTCTGCCGCGACGGTGGCGTACGCGCGCGCCGGGCTCATCGACTGGCGCGCCGGGGTTCCCGTCCTCGTCGCGGCGGTGATCCTGGCTCCCATCGGGGCCGGCTTCACGGTCCGCGTCGACCGGGACGTGCTCCTCGCCATCTTCGTCGTGTTCCTGGTCTTCGCCGGCGCGATGATGCTGTTCTACCGTCCGCGCCGCGCAACCCGAACGCGCGGACCAGCCGCCGCCGCCGCGGTCGGGGCGGGAATAGGGAGCGTCGCGGGGTTCCTGGGCGGGCTGCTGGGGGTCGGCGGGGGCAACATCATCCTGCCGGGCCTCACCTGGCTCGGGCTCGATGCCAAGATGGCCGCGGGAACCACCGCGCTCGCGGTCGTCTTCTCGTCCCTTTCGGGGTTCGCGGGCCACGCGGCGCTGAACGGGCTCGATCCGGCGTTCCTGGTCACGATGGCGGCCCTCGCCGCAGCCGGCTCGCTCGCGGGATCGCACGTCATGCGGACCAGGCTGAGCGCCATCCAGCTGAAGCGGGTCATCGGCGTTCTGCTGTTCGTGATCGCCGCGAAGATCGCGCTGGATCTCATCACGTGAAGGAGGGCCTCGCCCCATGAGCACTGTCACGCCCGGGAATCCGCCACCGCCCGCGCCGCCCACGCCGCCCACGCCGCCCACGCTCCTGCGGGGGTTCCACCCGGGCTGGTACGGGGCGGTGATGGGAACCGCGATCGTCGGGATCGTCGGGTACCAGAACCCGGGTCAGCTGGCCAGCCTGGCGCAGGCCGCAAGGACGTTCGGCGTCGTCATGGTCGGGCTGTCCGCCCTGCTCGCGGTGGGGCTCGGGATTCCCTACCTGGTGCGTTGGATCCGGCACCCGGACGCCGCGCGCGCCGACCTCGCGAACCCGCTCGCCGGCGCCCTGTATGCCACGGTACCCGGCGGAATCCTGGTTCTCGGTGTCGGCATCGCCACCGTCGGGCCGTCGGCCCTGCCGGACGACGTCACGGTCGCGCTGGTGGCGATCCTCGCCGCCGTCGGGATCATCCTGGCCCTCGCAGTCAGCGTTGCATTCGCCGCGCTCCTCTTCGTGAGCCATGGCGTGGAGCCGCAGGCGGCGAACGGAGCCTGGTTCATCCCGCCCGTGGTCACGATCATTGCCCCGATGGTCCTGACTCCCCTCGTGCCGCACGTTGCCGCGGCGGACGTCCCGCTGCTCGTCTTCTCCGGCTACGCGCTGTGGGGCATGGGCTTCCTGCTCTTCCTGCTCGTGGCCTCACTGCTCTACGACCGGCTCGTCTTCCACCCGCTGCCCGCGGCTCCCCTCGCGCCGTCATTCTGGATCGGCCTTGGCCCCATCGGGGTCGGGGGCCTGGCGCTGGTGCGGCTCGCCCAGGCGGGCGCACCCCTGTGGGGTGGCGCCGCGCCGGCCGTCATCGCGGCGACGTCCATTGCCGCGACCGCCCTGTGGGGGTTCGGCCTGTGGTGGCTCGCGGCCGCGATCGTCCTCCTGGTCGCGCATCTGCGCCGCGGCCGGCTGCCCTACGGCCTTGGCTGGTGGGCGTTCACGTTCCCGCTCGGAGCGTTCACGGCGAGCACGCTCGCCCTGGGCCGTGTGTGGCATGCGGGCGCGATCGAGACCCTTGCCGCGGTCCTGTTCGTCGCCCTCGCAGCCGCCTGGTTGATCGTGTCGGCGAGCACGCTGCGTGCCGTTCGCTCCGGGGCGGCCTGGCGGCGCTGAGGGCACGTCACCCCGGGAGTCGCGCATCGCGATCGCGTGTATCCGCCCGTCGCTTGCCGCGGTGGCACCCTGTCGGGGACCGGCCGCGGCCACCCGAGCCGCCGGACCGGTCGAGGAGGGAATCCGGGAGGGGACGGTGCTGGCCCTCGCCCGGGCCGGCTCCGCGTGGCGGGATCGCCTGGAACCGCTCGCCCACGGCTGGGGCGCGAATGGGACGGGGGACCCGATCAGAGGCCGCTGACCGCCCGCCCGAGGAGGCGCCGGAAGACCACCCCGTCCACGCCGCGCCAGGGTGGCCCGATCGTGCGCCGAAGGTGCTCCAGCTCGCGCTCGCGACCCCGCAGGTACGCGGCGATCACCTCGGTCTCGTCCAAGCCCAGGCGGCTCGCGTTCGCGACGAGGAACTGGCGGGTCAGCGCGATCGTGACGTCGGCGTCGTGGAGCCAGCCGAGGTGGTCCTGGAGGGCGACCACCCGGGGCACCAGCTGGTCCACCTCCGGGCCGAGCGCCTCGCGGAAGAACTCCAGCGTGTAGCGCAGCCACTTGGACGAGATCCGGAGCTGGTGGATCGTTTCGATGTCGGCCCAGCGCAGGATGCTCTCGTACCCGCGGACCTGCTCGTACGCCAGCCAGATCCGCGACCCGGCGGTATCCCGCACGCGGTGCGGGGCGACGGGGCTCGCCGGCGCCAGGACGCCCGCGCCCTCCGTCGTGACGAAGATCCGGTACTCGTCGACGAGCCGGACATAGGCGTTCGAATCGAGCTCCCGGACCAGCAGCCCCCGGGCGACTTCGCGGTCGTCGGACCAGGCCCGGACGAGCGGGGCGAAGGCGCCCGCTTCCGCCTCCGGCAGCGCAGCACGATTCGCCTCGGCTGCCTCGATGAGGACGTCGAGGTCACGCACGGCGCCGAGCCGGGCGGCCAGCTCCCGCAGCCGGCCCCGCATGCGTCGCGTCCGGTCGAGCCGGAAGCCGTCCCCGAAGACGCGCCACGCCGCACGCATCCGGCGCGTCGCCACGCGCATCCCGTGAAGATCCTCGATTCGCTGGCCGGTCCGCGTCCCCTCCTCGCGGGCGAGCATGCGCGCCAGGTGGAATCGCAGGACCTTGCGGCCCGCCTCGGCGAGGAGGTCGTCCCGGGTCACCCCCGGGGTCTTGCCGACGACGAGTGGAGGGCGCACGGCAGGGGAGTCGGTGACCGCCGGGGAGCTCGCCAAGGCCTCGGCCGGCGCCTCGGCCGGCGAATCGGCCGGCGCGCCGCGGACCGCCCCGGGCGCCGTCCCGTCTGTCCGCGTCCCCGCGGCCGGAGCGTCCGGCCGGTTCGAGGCGGGCATTCCGGCCTGGCCTGCTTCGTCTGCCGGGGCCGGGGTCGGGGTCGAATGCTCGCGCGCACCGCGCTTCTTCCGGCCACTGGCCAGGGCAGCCATGGCGCGCTCCAGCTTGGAGGTCGCATCCGGCTCGAGCGCGGGATCGGCCCGCAGGATCGCGGCGAGGTCATCGAGGCCGGCCTCGTCCCCCGCCTTGAGCTCGACCTCGAGCTCGAGGAACCGGTCGATGACTCGCCCGCGCGCGACGACCTCCACGTCGTCGACGCTGAGCTCGACCTCGAGCGTCCCGTCGGACAGATTCCGCGCGCGACGCAGCTGGCGGATCGTGACGATCTCGACGAGCGGCGAATCACCCGCGTGCTCCATGACGAGCGATCGCGCGGCGGACGACGGCCAGGCGTGCGGGTCGAGCGACACGTCGGCCGGGCCTTCGAGCTCCTCGCGCCGGTGAAGCGCGGTCCCCTCGGCCGTCAGCGCCTTGACCGAGAGGATCGTCATCCGCGGGCCGCGCCGAAGGCGGGCGGCGTAGCCGGCCCGCGAGAGCGCCCCGTCGGCGGTGTCAAGGTAGCGGTCCTCGACCTGGACCTGCCGGGGCCGGCCCACGACGCGCAGTCCGCCGAGGGTCCGGAGGGCGCCGAGCCGCGCGGCGGCGGCCTCGTCGAGGATGCGGTACTTGAGCTCCACCTCGGTGCCCTGCCGGGTGATCGTCACGCTCGGACCCTCCTCGGCGCCATCAGGCGCGCGGATCGAGGGAGCCGACCGTGGGTGCGGGCCGGCGCGGCTCGTGGGCCGAGGCGCGTGCCAGCTGCGCCCGATCCTTGAGCGTGGCGAAGGTGTCGACGGTGCCGGCAGCGGACCTGATCTCCTCCGTGCGGCGCCAGGTCCCGTCCCCGCCGAGCTGCCATGAGCGCCGGTCGTCGGCGAGCATGACGTCGATGATCTCCACGAGGCGGGCTTGCGCCTCGAGGTCCTCGACGGGGAAGACGGCCTCGATCCGCCGGTCGAGGTTGCGCTCCATGAGATCGGCCGAGCCCGTGTACCACTCCTGCCGGCCGCCGTTGAGGAAGCCGAAGATCCGGCTGTGCTCGAGGAACTCGCCGACAATCGACCGGACGCGGATGCGGCTGCTCACCCCCGGCACGCCGGGCTGGAGCGAGCAGATGCCGCGTACGATGCACTCGACCTCGACGCCGGCCTCGCTCGCCCGGTAGAGCGCCTCGATCATCTCGGGATCGACGATCGCGTTGCACTTCACGACGATCCGGGCCGGGCGTCCGGCCCGGGCATGCTCAGCCTCGCGGTCGATCAGCTCGCGGAGGCGCGGCCGGAGCGAGACCGGGGCCACCAGCAGCCTGCGGAACTGGGTCTGGCGCGACAGGCCGGTCAGGTAGTTGAAGAGGTCGGTCGCGTCGGCGCCGAGCTCGGGACGACAGGTGAGGAGCCCGAGGTCGATGTAGATGCGGGCAGTCTTGGGGTTGTAGTTGCCGGTCCCGAGGTGGACGTAGCGGCGGAGGCCCGAGCCCTCGCGGCGGACGACGAGCGAGATCTTGCTGTGGGTCTTGAGGCCCACGAGGCCGTACACGACATGCGCACCGGCCTGCTCCAGCTTGCGCGCCCAGACGATGTTCGCCTCCTCGTCGAAGCGGGCCTTGATCTCGACGAGGACCACCACCTGCTTGCCCTGCTCGGCCGCGCGGATGAGGTCCCGGACGATCGGCGAGTCGCCGGAGGTCCGGTAGAGGGTCATCTTGATGGTCAGCACGTCCGGATCATCCGCGGCCTGCGCGATGAATCGCTCCACCGACGCGCCGAACGACTCGTACGGATGATGGACGAGGAGGTCGCCCTGCCGGATCGCGGCGAACACGTCCGACACGTCGCCCTCGTCGAGGGGGACGAGCCGAGCCGGGACGGCCGGCGTCCAGGGCGGGTCGCGCAACTCGGGGATGTCCAGCGTCGCGAGCTGCCAGAAGCACGTCGCGTCGAGGATCCCCGGCACCGCGTACAGGTCGTCCGGCCCGAGCCCGATCCCGCCCAGGATGAAATCGCGGACGCCGGGGGGCATGCTGTCCTCGACCTCGAGGCGGACGGCCGACCCGAAGCGCCGCTGCCGCAGCTCGTGCTCGATGGCCGACACGAGATCGCCGGCCTCGTCCTCCTCGATGTCGAAGTCGGCATCGCGGGTCACCCGGAAGGGATGCGACTCGACGATCTCCAGGCCCGGGAAGAGGACGTCGAGGTTCGCGGCGATGACCTGCTCCAGCGGGACGTAGGCGTGCGCGTCCGCGGCGACGAGGCGCGGCAGGATCTGCGGGACCTTGATGCGGGCGAAGCGCTGCTCCGCGCCCGCGGGATCTCGGACGACGACGGCCAGGGACAGGCTGAGCGTGCTGATGTACGGGAAGGGGTGGCCGGGCGCCACGGCGAGCGGGGTCAGGACCGGGAAGATCTCCTCGAGGAACCGCTCGCGGAGCCGGGCATGGTGCTCCGGGATCGCGGCATGGTCGACGACGGCGACGCCCTCCAGCGCCAGCCCGGCGCGCACCTCGGCCACGAGGCCCGCATGCTCGAGGACCAGACCGTGGACGCGAGCGCGGATGGCGCCCAGCTGCTCGGAGGCGCTGCGCCCATCGGGCGATTCCTTCGAGCTCCCGGAGGCGACCTGGTCGAGCAGGCCCGAGACCCGCACCTGGAAGAACTCGTCGAGGTTGGAGGCAAAGATCGCCAGGAACTTCGCCCGTTCGAGGAGCGGGTTCCGGTCGTCCCGCGCCTCGTGCAGGACGCGCGCGTTGAAATCCAGCCACGAGAGCTCGCGGTTGATGTAGGGGGGCGCCGCGGGACGCCGCCGGGCCACGGTTCGCGGGGAGCGGACGCGAAGGGTGGTCATGCGAAGCTGGCTCCAGGGGCGATCGTCACGGCTGACGGGGATGTTCGGGGTTACGGGGCGGCGGCGCTCGGCGAGAGATCGTAGCACGGCCCCACGCGTGCTCCGCCATCGACTCTGCGTGGCGCGCAGGCGCGAGCGCTACTCCTCGGCGCGGTAGCGCCGCTCGCCGCTCGCCGGATCCATCCAGACGCGCATGCGGCGCCGGCTGGAGGGATCTTCGAAGACCTCGTCCGTGCGCCTGAAGCGCGGCTCCATCGGAGCGTCGAGGCTCTCTCCGCCGCCCGGCCCGGGTGGCGATCCGGCGCGATCCGCCTGCTCGCTCCGGTAGCGGTGCCGCTCCAGCGCAACAGCGAGGAGGAGGACGCCGCCGACGAGCACGGACCAGAGCCCGGCGAACGACCCGTCGCCACCCCCGACGACGACCGCCAGCCCGCCCGCGAGCATGAGCGCCCCGACGAAGGCCAGGACTCCGCGGACGATGCCGAGGCCCATGCTCAGGCGCCTCCCGGCGTCCCCGCAGTCCGCGGGCTCGCGGGGCTCGCGGCCGGTCCGATACGGGCTCCGTCCTCCGCCCGGGCCCGGCCTGCGCCGGCCATCGCTATTCGACCGGCGTCGTCGGAACCGTCTGCGACGCGTCCTCCGCGACCACGACCGCGGTCCCGTACGCGACGATCTCGGACATCGTGCTCGCGATCTCCGAGCTGTCGAAGCGCATGGAGATGACCGCGTTGCCTCCGGCGAGGGTCGCGTTGTGGATGAGCCGGTCGATCGCCTGGCGCCGGGTGTCCTCGAGCAGCTCCGTGTACTCGTGGATCTCGCCGCCGCCGAGCGAGCGCAGCCCGGCCATGATGTTCCCGCCCAGGCCGCGGCTGCGGACGACCAGGCCAAAGACCATGCCCTTCGTCTCGACCACCCGGTAGCCGCCGATGTATGGCGTTGTGGCGACGATCATCGCGGTGCTCCTCTCGGTGCTGGGGCGTCGGGATGCCCGGCTGCGGCGCGGGCGGCCGCACATTCGGTGCACGGGCAGAGCGTGCGAAGCGAGGTGTAGGTGTAGAAGCCGGTGTGGTGGCCGTCGCCCCAGAGGGGCGCGATGGCGTACCCGCCCACCGGGTCGATCGAGACGAGCCGGGTCTGTTCGCCGGAGAGCACGGGGTTCGAGTCCAGCCAGCCCGGCTGGCCCATCTCGCCGCGGCAGTAGGCGCACGGGCAGAGCCACCGAAGGCGGACGAAGTCGTAGGCGGAGACGTGCCCGTCGGCCCAGTCGATGCGGAGCGTTCCGGCCTCGCGGTCGGCGTGGATCCGGACCGGGGCGGTCATGTCGTCGCCCCGCAGATAGCTTGATGCCATGAGCACAGTGTAGGCGTGGTCCCGGTCCGTGCGTGATGGCGTCCCGGGCGTCCGCCCGCAGGCTGCCCCGGATCACGGGCCGGATCGCTAGTATCGACGCGAGCCCGGAGGATCGAGACAGGCGCGGCCCGCGCCGCCGGGATCCCCCGCACGAGGCATTCGATGACACGTCCGCCGCAACCCGAGGACCTGTACCGGTTCCGCATCCCGACCGACCCCCAGCTCTCGCCGGACGGTGGGCTCGTCGCCATCACGGTCCAGGTTGTGGCGCCCGGCAGAGACGAGTACCGGCACGCGATCTGGCTCGTGCCGGCCGACGGCAGCTCGCCGCCGCGCCAGGTGACACTGGGAGTTCGGCACGACACGCAGCCACGCTTCTCGCCGGACGGGCGCACGCTCGCATTCCTCTCCGACCGGCGGCCGATCACGGAGGAGGAGCCCGAGGCGCCGAGGGACCGCGAGGACGGAACGCAGGTCCACCTGCTGCCGCTCGACGGCGGCGAGGCCCGCCGGCTGACCGACCTGCCGCGTGGCGTCGACGGGTTTGCCTGGTCGCCGGACGGCCGGTCGTTTGTCGTGCGGAGCGCATCGCGGGCCGCAACCCGTGCGGCCGACGCCCGGGCCCGCGGCAAGACGACCCAACCGTTGCGTCCTGGCACGCCGCCGACCTCCGATTACCGGTACATCGACCGCCTCCAGAACATGCTCAACGGGCCCGGCTTCATTTACGACCACGTGAGCAACCTGTGGCTGGTGGACGTCGCGACGGGCGCCGCGCGGCGGCTGACCTCGGGTCCCACCAACCACGAGGATCCGGTCTTCTCGCCGGACGGCACGCGCGTTGTGTACGCCGCCCAGGGCGGGCGCGACCCCGACCTCGACTGGCAGTTCGACATCCGCATCGTGGACGTAGCGAGCGGTCGTGACATCCGGATCACGGACGGTGCCGGCTCGGCGTTCGGCTCGCCGACCTGGCTGCCCGACGGCCGGACCGTGGCCGTGCTGGGCCACCGCTACCCGCGGGCCGGAGGGAGCCGAAACGACATCTGGCTCTTCGCTGCGGACGGCAGCGAGGCCGGCAGGGGAGCGGGTCGCAACATCTCCGGACGGCATGACCTCATGCCGGGCTCCGGGATGGGGAGCGACATCACGCCCGGCGAGCCCGCCCGCCTCTGGCCAGGGCCGGATGGCCGGCACCTCCTCTTCACGGCGCCGGTCCGCGGCAGCTACGAGTTGTGGCGGATCGACCTCGGCGACGGCGAGGTGGACCGGCTCACGGACGGGCATCACTACCTCTCCGGCTGGCACGCCGCGCGCCGCCCGGACGGCAGCATCCGGGCCGCCGCGATCCGGTCGGACCCGGTGGCGCTCGGTGACGTGTACGTGGCCGATCTCGGGGCGGACGGCCGGTCACGGTCCGTGGACGGCGTCGAGCTGCGCCGGATCACGCAGCTCAACGCCGCGATCCTCGACGAGATCGAGCTTCACCCGGCGAGCGAGCGCTGGGTGACCGTGGGTGGCCGCGAGATCCAGGGCTGGCTGATCGCCTGCGCCGACGCGGACGCGGGCAAGCCCGCCCCGCTCGTGCTGGAGATCCACGGAGGGCCGCACACGCTCTACGGATGGTCCCCGTGCTGGGAGTTCCAGGTGCTGGCAGGATCCGGGGTGAGCGTCCTCGCCACGAACCCCCGTGGGTCGGAGGGCTACGGCGAGGACTTCAACGCCGCGAACCTCCCGGATTGGGGAGTCGGCCCGACGCGTGACGTGCTCGCCCATGTCGACGCGGCCGTCGAGGCGGGCCTCGCCGACCCGAAGCGGCTCGGCGTCACGGGCGGATCCTACGGCGGTTACCTCACAAACTGGATCGTCGGGGCGGACCAGCGCTTTGCAGCCGCGATGACCTGCCGCAGCGTGACGGACCTCGCCACGCTCATGCTCACCGGCGACCTCGCCGGCGGGATCTTCGGGAAGATGGAGTTCGGCGCCCAGCCCTGGGAGGACCCGGAGCTCTACCGGCGGCTCTCCCCGCTGACGCATGCGGACAGGATCCGGACGCCGTTGCTGATCCAGCACGCGGAGAACGACCTCCGCTGCCCGATCGGCCAGGCCGAGGAGCTGTTCGCGGTCCTGCGGACGCTCAAGCGGCCGGTCCGCTTCATGCGCGTCCCGAACGAGTCGCACGAGCTGACTCGCTCCGGCGCGCCGTTCCGCCGGGCGGAGAACCTGGCCCAGGTCCGCGCCTGGTTCGGGCACTACCTCGTGGCTGGCAGGAAGGGCCTGCCGCCGCTGCCGAAAGAGCGAGGCGGCACGTAGCGCCGGCACGTAGCGCCGGCAGGCCGGGACGCGAGGCGCCTCCTTCTCCCATCAGATACTCTCCGAGCGAGCCGTACGCCGACTTGGTGCTGGCCGTGGCGGGCTGGGCAGGCCACAGGGGCCGTCAGCAGAGCCGTGTCAGGGGCCAATCTCGATCAGATGGCGTGCGGGACGCGCATCCGACCTCGATCCCGGCCGTCTCGAGGGCGAGTGGTCGGCTGCCGATCGCGGCCGACCGGGGATACGGTTCGCCACGCGCGCATATGAGAGGATCGGCAGGTCGATGCGCGAGCTCGGGGATGCCGGTCGGAGCCCAGGGCCGCGGCGATCCCGGCCGAGCCGAGGGGCCGGCGCCGGGCGTCAGGTCGATGCGCGAGCTCGGGGATTCCGGCCGAGGGTCCGGCTGCCGATTTCGGCCGTCCCAAGGGCCGCCGCGATCCCGGCCGAGCCGAGGGTCCGGCGCCGGGCGGCACGGCCTCTGGGAGCGCCCGGCGGCCGGTGCGATAATCCATCCATGCACAGTCTGCGCCGACCGACGGGGCGGTGAGCGTGGCTGCCCGCCTCGAGCAGCACCTCCCGCGCGGGGCCGTCGAGCGCCGGCTGTTCGTCGACGCGTCGCCGGATGTGGTCTGGGTCGCGCTGCACGACCCCGGCTGCAGAATCTGGCGCGACGTCCGGCTGTTCCTCGACCCGGCGGGCCCGGACTGGCCGGCAGCAGGAGCGCGGCGCCACGCCCGCTTCCGGGTCGGGCCGGTAACGATCGGGACCACGCTGGAGAGCCTGGAGGCCAGGCCGGCCCGCCGCTTCCGGGTCGGCTTGGGGGGCCGGG
This sequence comes from Chloroflexota bacterium, assembly GCA_034435355.1. Lineage (GTDB taxonomy): Bacteria > Chloroflexota > Limnocylindria > Limnocylindrales > CSP1-4 > CTSoil-043. The sequence continues at coordinate 1,144 of DAOTXE010000020.1, read as the reverse complement.
ATATTCGCGGTGAGCGCCTTTGGGAGCTGACGCCCGCAGCGGGCGGGACGCGCGTCGCCGGCTCGGTGCTCCTGGAGGGTCGCTCACGCCTCGCGCGTGCGCTCGTGCGCCTGGATCGGGGCGGCCTGGGCCCGCGCTTGGAGGCGGAGCTCGCCGCCCTGAAGGAGAAGGCCGAGGCGGCCGCGCTCCGACCGACCTGACCCACCGGCCAGGTCCAACCCGACACCGGAAACGGCGTACCGTCTGCCCGGGATCGCAGTTGAGGATACGGCATGCATGTCATCGAGACCGAGCGCCTGACCAAGAGCTATGGGAGCCATCGGGGCATCATCGACGTGGACCTCGCCGTCCGGGAAGGCGAGGTGTTCGGCTTCCTCGGTCCGAACGGGGCCGGCAAGACCACGACGATCCGGACGCTCCTCGACCTGGTCCGGCCGACCTCGGGTGTCGCCCGCGTCTTCGGGATCGAGTCCTCGGCCGACCCCGTCGCGATCCACCGCCGGATCGGCTATCTGCCCGGCGAGTTCGCCCTGTACGACCGCCTGACCGGGGCGCAGACGATCCGCTACTTCGCCAACCTGCGGGGCGGCGTCGACGCGACGTACCAGGCCTCGCTCCTCGAGCGCCTCGACCTCGACCCGTCCCGGCGCTTCCGCGAGTACTCGAAGGGCAACAAGCAGAAGGTCGGCCTCATCATCGCGCTCCAGCACCGGCCCGACCTGCTGATCCTCGACGAGCCCACGGCCGGCCTGGACCCGCTCGTCCAGCAGGGCTTCTTCGGGATCCTGCGCGAGCTGGTCGCCGAGGGCCGCACCGCGTTCGTCTCCAGCCACATCCTCTCCGAGGTCGAGAAGAGCTGCGACCGTGTCGCGATCATCCGGGAGGGGCGCCTCGTCAAGGTCGACACCGTGGAGGGCCTGCGCGACCTGGCCCACCACCAGGTGGAGCTGCGCTTCGCCGGGCCGGTGCCCGAGTCCGAGTTCGCGGCCCTGGCCGGGGTGACCGACGTCCAGGTCGACGACCACGTCCTGCGCCTGCGCGTCAGCGGGGCGATCACGCCGGTGGTCCAGGCGGCAGCGAGATACGAGCTGCTCGACTTCGTCAGCCGCGAACCGAGCCTGGAGGAGACGTTCCTCGCCCAGTA
>DAOTXE010000019.1:0-113929 GCA_034435355.1 Chloroflexota bacterium | reverse complement strand
GGGTGCCACCCAGTCGAGCCGCTCCCAGATCACGCGCTCGGTGGTCAACCGCTCCTCGCCCTGGAGGAGCCGCCTCCGGCGGCGCTCGCGCGCCACCATCAGGACCGCAATGCCGAGGACGACGAGCGCGAGGACCGTCGCCACGATCGGGATCGCGATCGACGTCATCCCGCCACCACCCCCGGGGACCGGCCGCGCTCGCCCGGGCCGGACCGCGCGGCGGCAAGCGCCTCGGCAGACCCCGAGGCGATCAGTGTCTCGCCGGCCACGAGCTTCCGGTCGTCCGGCGGGTTGGCGGCGTAGCGATCGTCCGCGCCGAGGATCGCCAGCACGAAGAGCCCGCGTTCGCGGAGCTGGCCGACGGTCGCCCCTTCGAGATGGCTGCCGGCCCGGGCGTGGAGCTCCTCCAGGCTGAAGGAGAGCTCGCCGTGGGAGAGTGCCGCGTCGAGGAAGTCCACGACGCGCGGCCGCACCGCCAGCTCGGCCAGGCGCCGCCCCGCCATCGTGTACGGGGAGACGACCCGGTCGGCGCCGGCGCGGGCCAGCTTCTCCTCGGCGGACGGCGTGCTCGCCCGGCCGACGACGAAGAGCGCCGGGTTCAGCGCCCGTGCCGAGAGAATCACGTAGACGTTCTGGGCATCCGAATCCATGGTGGCGACGAGCCCCTTCGCCCGCGTGATCCCGCCGGCGCGCAGGGTCGCGTCGTCGGTCGCGTCGCCCTCCACCACCAGGTAGCCGTCTTCACGGGCGCGCTTCAGAGAATCGGGGTTGGCGTCGATGACCACGAACGGCTCGCCGTCGTGAACCAGCTCGTGGGCGACGGTCGATCCGACCCGCCCGTACCCGCACAGGACGAAGTGGCCCCGGAGCTCGTCCACCTGGCGTGTCATGCGGCGCCCGATCCTCCGTCCGCTCGTGGCCTCGGTCACGAGGTACTCGGTGACGAGGCCGACGCTCCCGAAGATGAGGAGCACGCCGAACCCGGTGACAAGCATGGTCCACGCGCGGCCGGCTTCGTCAAGCGTCCGGACCTCCCGAAAGCCGGCGGTCGTGACGCTGATGACGGTCATGTAGAGGGCGTCGGAGAGATTCCAGCCCTCGATGAGCATGTAGCCCGCCGTCCCGATCGCCAGCGCACCGGCCACGATCGCAAGCCACGTCCGCAGGCCGGGCGCCGCGACGAGCGCCATGACCGCGTCGAGCGCCCACGACTCCTGCCGCGACCGCTTCACTTCCTCCCCTCACGACGGTCGGGTCTCCACGCTGGCCCGGCGGGCCAAGCGTAGCGCCTTCAGGAGGCGTCGTCCCCTCCGGTGGCGCGGCTCAGCAGGTAGAGTCCCAGCCCGAAGATCACGAAGACGCCCAGGAACGCGTAGAGCTGGCCGGTGCCCGAGAGCACGAGCGAGAGCACTGCCAGGGCGATGCAGACGGCGTAGATCACGAGGACCGTCTGCAGGTGCGACAGGCCCAGGTCCAGCAGGCGGTGGTGGATGTGGCCGCGGTCCGGCGAGAACGGGGAGCGGCCCTCGGAGAGCCGTCGGACGATGATCCAGAACGTGTCGATGATCGGGACGCCCAGCACGAGCAGGGCGACGGCCACCTTGGCGCTGCCGAGGATCGCGAGCAGGGCCAGCACGTAGCCGATGACCATCACGCCGCTGGTTCCCACGAAGATCGAGGCCGGGTGGAGGTTCCAGCGCAGGAAGCCGAGGAGCGCGCCGGCCAGGGCGAAGCAGAACAGCGCGATGGCGGGCTGGTCGATCGGCCCGGTCAGGCTGATGATCCCGAGCGTCAGGGCCGCGATGAGGGCAACGCCCGACGAGAGCCCGTCGAGCCCATCGATGAAGTTGATGCTGTTGATCATGCCCAGGATCCAGACCACGGCGAAGGCGGCCCCGAACGGGTCGGCGAGATGGATGAAGCCGTGACCGAGCGGGTCGGCGATCAGGTTGACCGTGATTCCGAGCCCCACCGCCACCCCGGCGACGACCAGCTGCCCCACGAGCTGCCAGCGGGCGCGGAGGTCGAACCAGTCGTCGAGGCTCCCGACCACGACGGCGAGCACCGCCCCTCCGGCGAGCGCGATGACCTCACGGGCGGTTGGAGCATCTCCCGCCGGCCAGATCGCGAACGCCGAATCGGCCGCGAGGATGCCGAGCGTCGTGATCACGAACGCAGCGGCAACGGCGATCCCACCGCCGCGAGGCACCGGGGCGGTGTTGACGCGTCGCTCGCCGGGGTGGTCCAGGACCTCGAAGCGGCGCGCAAAGCGGCGGACGACGGGCGTCAGGAGAAGCGCCAGGATCGCCGCGGTGGCGAACGCGGCGAGGGCCGGAATCGCCACGCCCTCGCTCACGTGGTCACGCCTCGGGCAGCCTCGGGACGGTGTGCCCGGCGTGCGTGACGCTCATCCCAGCTCCTTCCTCGTCCCCCCGGGCCGTCGCCGCGCCGGCGGCCCCGATCCGTGCCGCCATTCCCCTGCCCGTCGGCGCTCGCATTGTCGCCCAACGACCACGAGCCTGTCCGGGGCGACCGCGCCGACCTCGGGCCGGTCACGCGGCCGGTCACGCGGCCGGGCGGCCGCCGATCACGTACGCCTCGAGCGCCTGCGCCGCCCCGTCCTCGTCGAACGGGAGGGCCACCACGCCGGCTGCCTCCAGGAGCTCCGCCGGCGCGTGGGGCATGGCGACGCCGATCCCGGCCGCGGTGATCATCTCGAGGTCGTTGAGCTGGTCGCCGATGGCGAGCGTGTCCCGCAGGTCGACCCCCAGCCGGCGCGCGAGCCATCGAATCGCGGCGCCCTTGCTGACGCCCGGCGCCACGAACTCCAGGAACATGGGGTGGCTGACGGTGACGTCCGCGCGCCCGGCGAAGGCCGCCCGCGCGGCGGGGAGGAGCCGCATCGGCGTCGAGGCGCTTCCCACGGAGATGACCTTCGTGACCGGGTGGCGCACCCAGGCGTCGAGATCCGGAACCACCACGACCCGTCCGAAGCTGAAGCGCGCGTACTCCGGCGCCCTGCTGTCGCCGGCCTGGATCAACATCCGCTCGAGGTGGTTCAGGTGCGGGTCCAGCCCGTTCGACCGGCACCAGGCGAGCGCGTCGCGGACAACTGCGGCCGGGAGCGGGCGATGGTAGAGGAGGCGTCCGAGTCCCCGACTGCCGGCCGCGGGCAGCTCCCGGACCAGGGCGCCCTGCAACCCCACGATCGGCTCGTGTAGTCCGAGCTGGCGCGCGTACGGGAGCGCCGAGGTTGCCATCCGGCCGGTGACGATCGCAACGGCAACGCCCTGCCGCACGGCTTCGCGCACCGCGGCCACGCTGCGCGGGCGGATCTGCATGTCGTCGCCGACCAGCGTTCCATCGAGATCGAGGGCGACGAGCCGGACCCGGCGGCGCCGGCCGCCCGCGGCGACGGAGGAGGACGGGCTCACGGGTGGGACTCGGGGTGGGACGCGCGGACGATCCGGGCGATTCTGGGCAGGCCCGCGAAGTCGGGGACGACCTCGCAGCTCCAGCCCGGAAGGAGCGCGTCGACGGCGGCGATGATGGCGGACGCCTGGTCCGATCCGATCTCGAGGAGGGCGAGCCCTTGGTCGGCGAGCCGCGCGACGAGGAGCCCGAGGAGGCGCCGGATCTGCGCGAGCCCATCGGGGCCACCGTCCAGCGCATCCCGTGGCTCGAACTGGATCGGGAGCGGGAGCCCATCCAGATCGCCTGTGCGGATGTACGGCAGGTTCGCGCAGACGATGTCAAACCCCTCCGGGGCGCGCAGCAGGCCGGCTTCGTCACCGGGCGCCGGCAGCAGGTCCGCCACCGCCACCCCTACCCGGTCTGCCACCCCATGGGCGACCGCGTTCTCCCGTGCCAGCGCGACTGCCGTGTCCGATTGGTCGGTGGCGACGATCTCGACGTCGTTCGCCATGCCGCGACGCCGCAGCGACACCGCGAGCGCCACCGCGATGGCACCGCTGCCGGTCCCGACATCGGCAACGTGGACCGGTGGCGTGCCCGCGGGCCGCGGCCCGTGGCCCAGCACCTCGGCGATCTCCCCGAGGGCGATGTCCACGAGCAGCTCCGTCTCCGGACGCGGCACGAGCGCACGGGCATCGGCGGCTAGCGCGATGCCGTGGAACTCCTTGAGGCCGCGGATGTAGGCCACCGGCTCGCCCCCGACGCGCCGTTCGAGGGCGGCCGCGAAGCGGGCTGCGGGGCCGTCTCCCGCGAGGCCGTCGGGATGGGCGAGCACTCCGACCCGGTCCGTCCCGAGGGCATCCGCGAGGAGGAGCTCCGCGTCCAGGCGGGCGCTCGGCGAACCGGCCTCCCGGAGCCGGTCCGTGCCCGCCGCCAGGAGGTCGCCGACCGTCGTCACGACGCTCGCCGTCAGCGGCCGGACTGGCCGTCGTCGGCGAGCGAGGCCAGCCGCTCGGCCTGGTCGGTGGCGCTGAGCGCCTCCAGCAGCCGGTCGAGGTTGCCGTCCAGGACGCCGGGGAGGTTCGACAGGTCCATCCCGATCCGGTGGTCGGTCACCCGGTCCTGCGGGTAGTTGTAGGTCCGGACCTTGTCCGACCGGTCCCCCGCCCCGATGAGCGAGCGCCGCGTGACCGAATCTGCCTCCCGCTGACGCGACCGCTCCTGGTCCAGCAGCCGCGCGCGCAGGATCGCCATCGCCTTGACCTTGTTCTTGAGCTGGCTCCGCTCGTCCTGGATCTCGACGACCAGGCCGCTGGGCAGGTGGGTGATGCGGACAGCCGAGTCCGTCGTGTTGACACCCTGGCCGCCCGGACCGGAGGCGCGCTTGACCTCGATCCGCAGGTCGCGCTCCTCGTCGATCGAAAGGTCGGCCTCCTCCGCCTCGGGCAGGACCACCACGGTCGCCGTGGACGTGTGGATGCGGCCCGACGACTCCGTGGCCGGGATGCGCTGGACGCGATGCGTGCCACTCTCGAACTTGAGGCGGCTGAACGCGCCCTCGCCGAAGATCTCGACCACTGCCTCCTTGACGCCGCCGATGCCCGTCTCGTGGAGGCTCATCACCTCCGCCCGGAGGTGGTGCCGGTCCGCGTAGCGGAGATACATCCGCAGCAGATCGCCGGCGAAGAGCGCCGCTTCCTCGCCGCCCGTCCCGGCACGGATCTCCAGGATCACGTTCCGCTCGTCGCTGGGGTCGCGGGGGAGCAGGTGGACGGTCAGGGCATCGAGCTCGGCACGCTCGGCCGCCTGAAGGCGCTCGACCTCCTCGCGCGCCATCGCCCGCATGTCGTCGTCGTGCTCGGCGTCGCGCATCTCGAGGGCGCCGGCCAGCTCGGCGCGGAGCGCCTCGAGGCGCCGGTACGAGGAGACGACGGGCTCGAGGCGCGCCAGCTCCCGGCCGAGGCGCCGGAGCGCGTCCATGTCCGCGGCCACCCCGGGGGTTGCGAGCTCGGCCTGCACGTGCTCGTACTGCGCGACCAGATCGCGCAACCTCGAATCGAGCACGTCGGCGGACATCGCTCAAGCTCCCGTGGCCGGGCTGGCTGCAGGCGCCAGGACCAGCGGGCTGCGCCCGATCGTCCCCGAGCCGTCCGGGAGCGCCTCGCCGTCCGCAAGGAGGGCCTGCTCGATGCTCACGATCGCGACCTCGAGCATCTCGTCGGTGGGCTGCTTGGTCGTGATCATCTGGACCCAGATCCCGGGCTCGAAGATCCAGCGAACCAGGCGCCGCTCACGGTGTCGGGCCCCGAAACGGAGGAGCTCGTAGCTGATCCCGGCGATCACGGGGATCAGCACGATCCGGGTCGCCACCATGACCGGGATCGCCTGCCGGCCGACGATGCTGAAGACGACGATCGAGACCAGGATGACCACGACCAGGAACTCGGTGCCGCAGCGCGGATGCGCGGTCGGGTACCTGCGGACGGCCTCGACCGTGAGCGGGTCGCCAGCCTCGAGGGCGTGGATCGTCTTGTGCTCCGCCCCGTGGTACTGGAACGTGCGGCGAACGTCGGGCGTCCGGCCGACCAGGAGCAGGTAGCCAAGAAAGATGGAGACCTGGATCGTGCCCTCGACGATGCGCTGCACGAGGCTGCTCTGGCCGCCGGCGATCGCGCTCGCGAGGAGGAGCGGCAGGAAGAAGAACAGCCCGATCCCGATCACGAGGGTCACGCCGAGCATCAGCGCGACGACGCCCGTGCCGAGGTCGGTTGCGTCGCCGGTGGCCGTCGGTGCGGGCTGGCTCACGGCCGGAGGAGAGACGGCGGCCCTCGCTCCTGCGAGCTCGGCGACGGCGGGCCCGGCATTGGCGGGCAGGTTGGCAACGCCGGACGGGACCCCGGCGGACGTGGTAGCGGCGGACGTGGAACCGACCGCGGCCGGGATCCCGGCGGGCTCGGCGACCGGACCTGCGCTGGTCGCTCCGACGGCGGCAACAGGCTCCGGCTCGGGGCCGGCGCCCGGCAGGTCCACTGCCGGGCCGGCTGCCTCCGCGGCGGCCACGCCGGCAGACCTGACAAGCCAGCGAGTGCCGACGACGAGCGTCTCGTAGAGGACGACGAGCCCGCGGATGAACGGGAGGCGCGCCCAGCGCGTGGCCCGGAAGCCCACCGCGAGCTTCTCGTCGGCCCACACGATCCGTCCGTCCGGGTGCCGAAGCGCCACCGCGATCGCGTCGCGTCCGCGCATCAGGACGCCCTCGATGAGCGCCTGGCCTCCGTACGCGAAGCGCGCCATCGGCGGCCCTACCGGCCGGAGATCACGCCGGCGAACCGCCCGGTCCGCCGCGGCGCAGGCGACCCAGCCGTCAGCGGCCCGTCGCGGCGCGCTCGAGGCGCTTCTGGAACCGCTCGACCTGCCCGGCGGTGTCCATGATCATCTGCTTGCCCGTGTAGAACGGGTGGCAGTTCCCGCAGACGTCGACCCGGAGGTCCGGGCGGGTCGACCCGACCACGAACTCGGTGCCGCAGGTCGCGCAGTGAACCTTCGCGGCATGGTACTTGGGGTGGATGTTCGGCTTCATCGGGTCTCCGGGCGCGGTATGTGGCGGGTTGGGAACGGGGTCAGGCACCGGTGACGGCGGGCGCGGTCTCGGCGACGGGCAGGGCCGCGGTCTCGGCGACGGGCAGGGCCGCGGTCTCGGGCTCGACGCGGACGCGCTTCTTCGTCCTGGTCTGGTGTTCGAAGTGGACCCGACCCGTGACCGTGGCGAAGACCGTGTAGTCGCGGCCGAGCCCGGTGCCGGTGCCGGCGATGAACGTCATCCCGCGCTGGCGGACGATGATCGAGCCGGCCGGCACGAGCTGGCCGTCGCCTGCCTTCACGCCGAGGCGCTGGCCGACCGAGTCGCGGCCGTTCTTCGAGCTGGAGCCTGCCTTCTTGTGGGCCATCGATCAGTCTTCCTTCTTGGCGACGCGCGGTCGCCGGGGTGCGGGCTTCGCCTCGGGTGCGGGCTTCGCCTCGGGTGCGGGCTTCGCCGACTTCGGAGCGGACGTGGCTGCACCTGCGGACTTGGCGCCGGCGGGGGGCGTCGCAGCGCGAGCGCGGGCGGGCTTCTTCGTGGCGTCCGCCCGAGGTGTGGCTTCCTTGGCCGGCGCGGCCTTGGCCGCGAGCGTCGCGGCGAGGGCGGCGTCGACGGTGGCCTGCGCGGCCGCGGCCTCGGCGAGCCGCTCGCGCTCCGTCTTGCGTGCTTCGGCGGCGACCTTCTCGGTTGCCGCCGCACTCTTGCCGTTGAGCATGACGTCCGTGATCTTCAGGATCGTCTGCTCCTGGCGGTGGCCCTTCTTGACGCGGCGCCGGGCCTTGGGCTTGTACTTGAACGCGATCACCTTGTCCGCGCGATCGGCCCGCAGGACCGTGGCGCTGACCACCGCGCCCGCGACGAGGGGCCGGCCGATCGCGGCCTCGTCCCCGTCCGCGACCAGCAGGACGCGATCGAGGGTGATTTCCTGGCCGGGCTCGACATCGAGCAGCTCGACCGCAAGCTCGGTGCCGACCTCGACGTGATACTGCTTCCCGCCGGTCTCGATGACTGCGTACATGGGTCTCCGGATGGGTTCGGCGGGCGTGAACAGCCGGCCGTGATTGGGCGCGAACAGGCGGCCCGGCATCCTCGGGCGCGAATGCGGAGTGTACGGCGCCCAACCCGTGCGGTCAAACTGCGACGCGCGGAGCACCCCGGGCGCGTCACGACGCGGACCCCCCAGCGCGGCTCGGCGGATGCGCCCGGAGCGGCGGGCACACGCCCGGCTCGCGCGGCGGTGGCGCCGACGGTCAGGCGTCGTCGCCGGTCAACAGGCGCTCGCGCGTGATGTGCAGGACCCGGATGTCGGTGTCGAGCGCGGGCGCGGGCGGGGCCGCCAGCGCGGCGACCACGTCCTCCGGCCGTCCCACGGCACGTGCGTCGTGGCGGAGCCTCATTCGCAGGATCGCACTCGGCGGATCGGCGCTCGCCGCACCCGCGGGCAGCAGCGCCTCGATCGTCAGCGAGATGATCAGGGGCCGAAGGTCGAACGCCTGGGTCTTCTTCTCGCGCCGGCGTTCGCGCGGAAGAGCATCGGCGGCCAGGATCGCCTCCGTCAGAGCGCCGAGCGACGGCGGCGAGACACCCGCAACCTCGACCCGATAGTCGGCGGCCACGAGCGCGGCGGCGGCAGAGGGCGCGCCGATCCAGACGTCGTGGAGGTTGACGAGCTCGACGGGCGGCGGAAGTGAGGCGCGAACCAGCGCCCGGACCTCGGCCAGCGGGAGCCGCGTCGAGAGGACGACGTCAACGATCTCGCCCTCCCCGGCGATGCCGAGCGGGAGCTGCGCTGCGGGGACCACGCGACCCCGCCCCGGTTCCGGGACCAGCGGCAGGCCACCTCGCTCGAGGAGCCCAGCCCAGGCACCCGCGCCGGCCGGAAGCTCGCCCGGCAGGCGCGCCGCCGGCATGCGCAGGTAGAGGCGCCAGCGCTGACGCGGGCTGCTCGAGGGCCCTCCCTGCGCCGGCTGCGTCGCCACCGACGCTGCCTGCATCAACCCCGACGGGGGGCGTGTCGCCGTCACGCGGACCGGCCCGGCCGCCCGGCTGCGGCGCGCAGGCATCGACAGCGATCACCGGTCGTGGCGCAAGCGCGCTCCACCTTCAGCGCGAACCCGCAGCGAAGTCCACCGTGTCGGGCCTATCGACACACCAGGTCGCGCGACCGCCCTGCTCCCTCACCATTCCGCCCGCTGCTGCCGCATGGCAATGCTCTGGAGCACGCCGAGGCCGATCGCGATGCTGACGAGCGATGCCCCACCGTGCGTGATGAAGGGAAGCGGGATGCCGGTGATCGGCATCAGGCCGAGCACCATTCCAACGTTCACCGCGATCTGGAACAGGATCATCGAGGCGAGGCCTGCGCCCACCATCAGGCCGAACGGGTCGCGCGACCGCCAGGCGATGGTCAGGATTCGCCACAGGAGCGCGGCGAACAGCAGGAAGACGACCACGCACCCGACGAACCCCAGCTCCTCCGCGAGGACGGCGAAGACGAAGTCGGTCGACTGCACCGGCAGCAGGTTGGACTGGCTCTGGACGCCATTCGTGAGACCCGCCCCAACCAGACCGCCCGAAGTCACGGCCTTCTGGGCCGTGAGCAGCTGGAAGCCGGCGCCCAGCGGATCCTTGGCGGGGTCCAGGAAGCTGGTGAGCCGCTCCTTCTGGTAGTCGTGAAGGACGTAGGTCCAGACGAGCGGCAGCGCGGCAAGGGTCGCCATCGCCAGCCCCGCCAGCCACCGGAGGCTCGCGCCCGCCATGAAGAGCATCCCGCCGAGGATCGCGATGAACACGAGCGACGTTCCGAGGTCGGGCTGGAGGAGGACGAGCACCCACGGGGGGATCACGATGAGGCAGGCGCCCACGATCGACGCCAGCGAGTCCAATCGCCTGTCGCGGTCCGCGAGGTACCGCGCGAGCACGACGATCATGAGGATCTTGGCGATCTCGCTGAACTGGAACTGCATCCCGAAGATCGCGACCCAGCGGGCCGAGACGGCATCCGAGCTGCCGAACGAGAGCGACAGCGCGAGCAGCGCCAGGTTCACCAGGTAGATCGGCCACGAGAACACCTTCAGCCACGTGTAGTCGAACGCCGTCGCGGCTGCGAACGCAACCAGGGCGACTACCGCCCAGGCCAGCCCGCGGGCAAAGGTGGTCCCGCCGTCCAGCTGGCTTCCCCCCAGCTGCGCTGCCGTGTTGCTGTAGGCCATCGTCAGCCCGAGCGTGGCCAGCAGGGCCGCGTAGACGAAGAGCTGCAGGTCGAAGTCGCGCCAGGCGACCCCGCCGACCCGGGCGGCAATTCCGGACGGGGCATCTCGCTCGACGCGGAGGACGCCCATCAGCGGCCGCCCTGATAGAAGTTCGTTCGCTGGAGGAGCTGCGGCAGCCGGTAGTCCGTGGTGATCCCGAAGTGGAGCTGGAGGTAGTACTTGGCGACCTCCGTCGCCGTGTTCCCGAGGGTTCCCGCGTCGTAGATGAAGACGCAGAAGGCAAGCTGCGAATCGGGCTTGGACACGTCGCCGGTCGGGTTGTTCTTCGTCCAGGCGTTCTTGGGGATGAAGCCGGCAAACCAGTTGTGGTACGGGAGGACGCCGTTCTTGTCCCGGAGGCCGAACTCGGCCGTGCCCGTCTTGCCCGCGACGACGATCGGAAGGTCCACCAGGTTGTAGGTGTTCCGGCTCGAGACGACTCTCCGGGCCGCCTCGCGCATCGTCGCGAGGACCCAGCTGGGGGCCGCGATCTTCCGGACCACCTTCGGCGTGAACGGCCGGACGACGCTGCCATCGGGGCCCACGATCTCGCGAACGACCTGCGGCTGGTAGAGCGTGCCGCCATTGGCGAGGGCCGCATACGCGTTGAGCACCTGGAGCGGCGTGGCGAGATCGTAGCCCTGGCCGATTCCGGCCTGGAGGACCTCGCCGGGGAAGATCGGCTCGCCGAGCGTGTCCAGCTTCCACTGGTTGGTGGGCACGAGGCCGGCCGACTCGGCGGGAAGATCGATCCCGGTCGGCTGCCCGTACCCGTACTGGGTGCCCCAGTACCCGAGTCGATCGATCCCCAGCCGCTCGGCGAGCTGGTAGAAGACGGTGTCCGCGGAGTGGGCGAAGGCATCCTTGATGTCGAGGGGTCCCCACCCGGCGTGGTTCCACTCCCAGAACAGGGTGGATCCAACCTGGACATACGGCTTGCTGAGGACCGTCTCGTTGAGGCCGAGCTTCTTGTCGGCGAGCACGCCGGTGCCCGTGACGAGCTTGTAGGTGGATCCGGGCGGCTGGATGTCGCTGATCGCGTGATTCATCAGCGGAAGGTTGGGGTCCGCGAGCAGCTTCTGGTAGGCGGCCGCGCTGATCCCTCGGGCGAAGAGGTTGTCGTCATAGGTGGGCTCGCTGACCATCGCCAGGATCTCCCCGGTCTGCGGGTTCATGACGACGATGGCGCCCCGTTTCGACCCGGAGAGCTTGAGACCCCAGTCGAGCGCCTGCTGCGCGTACTTCTGCTCCTTCGAATCGATCGTCAGGATGAGGGAATCGCCTGCCTGTGGCGGCGTGGTCGTCGAGAGAACCTGGACGGTGCGCCCGGTTCCGTCCTTCTCGACTGAGCGAACGCCATAGGTACCGCGCAGCGCAGACTCGTACTCCGCTTCCAGGCCCGTCTTTCCGATCCAGTCATCCGCGAGGTACCCCTGGCCCTGGAGCGAGGCGTAGGTCGTCGCGTCGATCGGCCCCGTGTACCCAAGCAGCTGTGTGAAGAGCGGGCCGTCGAGGTAGTCGCGGCGGGCCTCGACCGCGACCTCCACCCCGGGGAGGGTGAGGTTGTCCTCGGCGATCAGGCGCGCCGTCTGTTCGGGAACGTCGGTCGCGATCGTCACGGGATCGAACCGCGAGCCGGTCGCCCCGTCGAGGGTCGTGGCGATGGTCGTCGCCGAGATGCCGAGGAGCCCGGCGAGGCTCCCGACAACCCGCGGCTGCTGGCTCAGGGGCAGGTCGGCCGGCAGGATGGATACGGTGAACGTCGGCACGTTCTCGACGAGCAGGTGGTTGGTCCGATCGTAGATGAGCCCCCGTGTCGACGGCACGGGCTCCGTGACGATCTGGAGGCCGGCCGCAACCGGTGCCGCGGCAGCCGCAGGGAGCGACGCCGGGCTGCCGGCGAGCTGCATGGCGAACAGGCGCGCGGTCAGGCCGGCGAGCACCACAACCGCCAGCATCGCGAAGGCGGCGAAACGCGCCGGGCGCCGATCGTGCGTGATCGGCGTCTCGAGGGTGCTCACCAGTCGTCCCGCTCGGTCTCATCGGGGAGCCAGCGTCGCCGCACGAGAATCGGGAAGGGTGCGATCACGGCAGCAGCAAGTGCGGCGAGCAGGGTGGTCGGTACCGCCTGCGAGAACGGCTCCACCCCGGGGGGCAACCCACGCAGTGCGCCCATGAGCGCCACGGTCAGGACCGATGCGAGACCCGCGGTCACGCCCACCGTGGCAACCACGATCGGGTAGAAGCCGCGCGGTGAAACGCGCCCGACGAGCCACGCGGCCCCGACGGCCAGGAGGAGCACGAACGCGGTGAGGCCGAGTGGCCGCATGAGCAGAACGTCGATGATCAACCCTCCGAGGAAGGCCCAGACGAGGCCACCCTCGAGGCCCACCGTCATCGTCCAGGTGACGGCGAGAACGAGGACGAGATCGAGACCCGCTCCACCGGCAGCAGTGAACGGGAGGATTGATGACTGGATCAGTGCAGCCACCGCCGCCCCGACCGCTGCGAGAACCAGGCTCATGGCGGCCGTTCCTCAGTGACCCGGCAGACCGGAGGCCTGGCGTCTGCCGAACCGCCGGTACTCTGCCCACCGAGTATACCGAGGGGCCCAAATCGGCAACTCCGACCTCGACGATGGCGGCGAGCAGTTGGGTGGAATCACACACGATCGGCCCTGTTTCACGTGAAACAGGGCCCGCCTGACCGGGCGCCACCGATGGCATGCCCGTGCGCCGCCGGGCTGTCGGCGCGGCCGGAGCGGCCTCGCCCGGGACCCGTGAATCCTCGCGAAAGACGGCGATATGTGGCGGCGAAGGGACGTGTGCCAGGCTCCCAGCCAAGGGTCGGGAGGGGCTGGAATGGTAGACTTGGAATGTGATTCCCCGGGAGAGCGGCCTCTAGTGGGCCAGATGCTTGCGTGCGCCAACCAGAAGGGTGGCGTCGGGAAGACCACAACTGTCGTCAACCTCGCAGCCTATCTCGCCGAAGACGGCCGGCGAGTGCTCGTGGTCGATCTGGACCCCCAGGGCAACGCGACGAGCGGCCTCGGCGCAGAGCGCGCGGGCCCCGGCGCGTCCGTCTACGACGCGCTGCTGGGCGGCGCGGATCTTTCGTCGCTCATCGTTGCGACGGAAACCCCAGGACTCTCGCTGGTCCCGTCATCGATCGCCCTCGCGGGTGCAGAGGTGGAGCTGGCAGCCGTTCCGCAGCGGGAACGCCGGCTCAGCCGCGTGATCGAGGCGGTTCGCGCCGATTTCGACGCCGTCTTCATCGACTGCCCGCCATCACTGGGGCTTCTCACGGTGAACGCCCTGACGGCAGCCGACGCCGTGCTGATCCCGCTGCAGTGCGAGTACTACGCGCTCGAGGGTCTCTCGCAGCTGATCGCGACCATCCACCTCGTGCGCGATCACCTGAACCCAGCGCTCGCGGTACGAGGCGTCGTCCTCACGATGTTCGACTCGCGGACGAACCTTTCGGCCGAGGTTGCCGCCGAGGTCCGAGCGCACCTGGGAACCGCGGTCTTCGACGCCGTCGTACCTCGGAGCGTCAGGCTGGCCGAAGCCCCCAGCCACGGCCGTCCGATCGCGCGATACGCGCCCGACAGCCGGGGCGCGATGGCGTACCGCGCACTCGCCACGGAGCTGCAGAGGCGGCTCGACCGCGGGGCCGAAACGCCGCACGCGAGCCCGATGGGCGCGCCCGCGCAACCCGCCTTCCCGGCTGATCACAGTTCCGCGCTCCTGTCCGCGGCTCCGCGGCCCCACGTTCCCCCCGACTCGCGTGCCGGCGTGCCCGGGGGTGCCGCATGACGCCGCGGTCGGCGTCGCTGGGTCGCGGCCTCGACGCGCTGATCCCGAGGGCCGCCACGACGACGCCGGTGCCGGCCGAGATCCCGATCGACCGGATCGAGCGGAACCCGTACCAGCCGCGCACGGTCTTCGAGATCGACCAGCTCGACCGGCTGCGTGCAAGCATCGTGGCGCACGGCGTCCTGCAACCCGTCCTCGTAACGGAGACCCTCGAGGGGTACAGGCTCATCGCCGGTGAGCGTCGGGTTCGGGCGGCCCAGCTCGCAGGCCTGACGCGCATTCCGGCGATCGTCCGGCAGGCCGCAGGTCGCGAGCAGCTGGAGCTCGCGCTGGTCGAGAACCTCCAGCGCGCCGATCTGAACGCGGTCGAGGAGGCGCGCGCCTATCGCCAGCTCGTCGACGAGTTCGGGCTCGCGCACGACGCGATCGCGGACCGTGTGGGTCGTGCCCGCTCCACGATCGCGAACATGATCCGGATCCTCGACCTTGCGCCGGCCACGCTCGAGGCCCTCGCAAGCGGCCGGATCAGCGAGGGCCACGGCCGGGCGCTGCTCGGTCTCGATCCGGTCCGCCAGGCCGAGGTCGTTGCGCTCATCGAGCGTCGCGGTCTGTCGGTCCGGCAGGTCGAGGAGCTGGCGCGCCGGCTGCGGGCACCGTCCGCGACTGCCGGGGCTGCGCCTCCGGCCGCGGCAATCGACGCGGACATGGAGCGGGTCGAGGAGGATCTCCGTCGGTCGCTGGGCACGAAGGTGCGCCTCGCGCGCTCGCGCAAGGGTGGCCGGATCATCATCGAGTGGTACGGCGAGGACGAGCTGAGTCGCCTGTACGAACGATTGACCGGAGGGAACGCGTGACGGATCGGGCGACGGGCGCCAGTGCAGCGACGACGGCTGGCGCCGGCGGTCGGTCGAAACGCGCGCCGACCGGCAGCGACTACACCGCCGCCAGCATCCAGGTCCTCGAGGGCCTCGAGGCGGTTCGTCGGCGCCCCGGCATGTACATCGGCTCGACGGATGTGCGCGGCCTCCACCACCTTGTCTGGGAGGTCGTGGACAACTCGATCGACGAGGCAATGGCCGGTCACGCCACCCGAATCGACGTGACGATCGCAGGCGACGGAACGGTCTCGGTCCAGGACGATGGACGCGGGGTCCCGGTGGGCCGCCATGCGACCGGGAAGGACGCCCTGGAGGTCGTGCACACGGTCCTCCACGCCGGCGGCAAGTTCGGGGGCGGAGGCTACAAGGTTTCGGGCGGCCTGCACGGCGTCGGCGTGAGCGTGGTGAACGCGCTGTCCGAGTGGCTCCGCGTCGAGACGGCTCGCGACGACTTCATCTGGGCCCAGGAGTACGTCCGGGGCAAGCCCACGATGCCCGTCACGAAGGTCGGACCGCAGGGTCATCGCCACGGGACACGGACCAGCTTCCGGGCCGACCACGAGATGTTCGATAGCACGGACTACAGCTTCGAGACGATCACCCAGCGGCTGCGGGAATCGGCCTACCTCAACAAGGGACTCTGGATCTGCCTCTCCGACGAGCGCGCCGATCGCGAACGGTCCTTCTACTTCGAGGGAGGCCTCGTCTCGTTCGTCCGCCACCTGAACCGGAACAAGGAGGTCCTCCATGCGCGCCCGATCGCGGTCGAGAAGCGCGAGGGCGCGACGACCATCGAGGCGGCGCTCCAGTACAACGATTCGTTCACGGAGAACGTCTTCGCCTTCGCGAACAACATCAACACGGTCGACGGCGGGACCCACGTCACGGGCTTTCGCGCAGCCCTGACGAGTTCGCTCAACGACTGGGCCCGGAAGGCGGGGGTCCTCAAGGACGCAGATTCGAACCTGAGCGGCGACGACGTCCGGGAGGGGCTGACGGCGGTCGTCTCCGTCAAGCTGGTCGACCCCCAGTTCGAGGGCCAGACGAAGGCGAAGCTGGGCAACGCCGAGGTCAAGGCGCAGGTCCAGGCGGCCGTCGCCGAAGGGATCGTCCAGTACCTCGAGGAGAACCCCGGCGAGGGGCGCCGGATCATCGACAAGAGCCTCACCGCGGCGCGGGCTCGCGAGGCCGCCCGGAAGGCGCGCGACCTCGTGATCCGAAAGGGCGCCCTCGAGGGGATGGCCCTGCCGGGCAAGCTCGCCGACTGCCAGGAGCGCGATCCCGCCCGGAGCGAGCTCTACCTGGTCGAGGGGGACTCCGCAGGCGGGTCGGCGAAGATGGGCCGTAACCGCCGGTTCCAGGCCGTGCTCCCGCTGCGCGGGAAGGTGCTCAACGTGGAGAAGGCGCGCCTGGACCGCGTGCTCTCGAGCGAGAACGTCCGGCCGCTCATCATCGCCCTCGGAGCCGGGATCGGCGACACCTTCGACATCGCGAAGCTGCGCTACCACCGGATCATCATCATGACCGACGCCGATGTGGACGGCGCCCACATCCGGACGCTGCTGCTGACCTTCTTCTACCGCCACATGGGCGAGATCATCGAGAAGGGTCACCTCTACATCGCCCAGCCGCCGCTCTACCGGGTCAGCACCGGCAAGCAGACCCTCTACGCCCAGACCGAGAAGGAGCGCGAGGCGGCGATCAAGAAGCTCAACGCCAAGAACCTCTCGGTCCAGCGCTTCAAGGGCCTCGGCGAGATGAACGCCGAGCAGCTCTGGGAGACGACGATGAATCCCCAGACCAGGACGCTGCTCCGCGCCGAGATCGAGGACGGTGTCGAGGCCGACGCGATCTTCACGATGCTCATGGGCGAGAAGGTAGCCCCCCGGAAGAGCTTCATCATGTCCGAGGCCCGGAAGGTGCAGAACCTTGACATCTGAGGTCATCACCACCGCCGGCAGGTTCGAGGTCGCGCCACACAGCTGCTTTGCCTGCGGCGAGCTGAACGCAGTCGGCCTCCGCCTGGTCCTGCACGTGGCCGGCGACACCTGCTGGACCGAGACCACGCTGGCGCCCGACTTCCAGGGCTGGGAGGGCATCACCCACGGCGGGATCGTCGCCACGATCCTCGATGAGGTGATGGGCTGGGCGCTCGCGAGCGCGGACTCCTGGGGGTACACCGCACGCCTCACGATCGAGTACCGTCGCCCAACGCCCATCGGCAGGCCGCTGCGCGCCGAGGGCCAGCTGGTCGAGCGACACCGGCGCCTCCTCACGACGCGAGCGCGGCTCGTGGACGTCGAGAGCGGCGAGGTCCTCGCCACCGCCGATGCGCTGTACGTGGCCGCGCCCCCAGACCGTAAGCAGGCACTGAAGGATCGCTACCGGTTCCGCCTGGTCACGGAAGGCGATCCGCCGCCGGCGCAGGGCGATCCCGCCGCCGGCGCGGTGACGGCGATCGGGACCGCGGCGGAAATGGGGCCGGCGGCGGCGCCCGGCGAGCGTGCGACCCCGGAGAATTCGCAGCCGCTCGAGGCTCGGCGGTGACCACGTCGGAGACCACCGGATCAGCCGCGCGCGCGCCCGGGGCGACGACGGCCGCTTCCAACGCGTTCGTCGCGACGCACATAGCTGCAGCGCGCGAGCTGGGGCGCCGGCTGGCGGACGTCGTCGACGAACCGAACCGATGCGTGGAGGCCATGCGCGACGGTCTGGGCACGCTCGCGGATCCGGCCTTCCTGGCGGGCCAGCGGGTGGTGGCGCCCGGGATCGGGCCGCTCCTCGGCGTGCGGCTGCCGCTCCTGGAGGCCGTGGACCGCGCGCTGCAGCACGAGCTGCGCGACGTTCGCGCGGCTCGTCTCGTTCCGCTTGCGGAGGCGTTTGCCCGGGACCCGATCCGCGAGCTGCGCTGGCTATCCTGCTGGCTGCTGGGCCGCCTTCTGACCGGGGAGCCGGAGCGCGCCTGGCAGGCGCTGCGCCGCATGGCCGCGGAGTCCGACGACTGGATCACGGTCGACACGCTGGCGTCCACGATGGCTGCCGGGATCCTCGCGGAGCCATACCGCTGGGCCGAGCTGGAGCAGCTGGTCTACAGCTCCAGCCGCTGGGAGCGCAGGCTCGTCGGCTCGACCGTCGCAACCATGCCGTTCGTGGACCGCACGGCGGGACGGACGGCCGAAGTTGTCGCCCGCGGCCTGGCCCTGGCCGGCCTGCTGATCGGCGACCCCGAGCCCGAGGTCCAGAAGGCCCTCGGCTGGGCGCTCCGCAGCCTCGCTCGGGCCGACCTCGACGCCGTGACCCGATTCTGCCGGCGCGAGGCCGGGCGCGCAGCCGCAACCGGCGACGGGGCGCGGGCATGGGTCATCCGCGACGCGGTCGGCACCCTCGACCCGGCGGCGGCCCTCACGCTCCGCGCCGAGCTCGCGGGCGTCCGGCGCAGCCCGAGGGCTGCGAACACCTCGGCTGCCGCTGCGGCCGCTGCCGCGTTCCACGAGGCAGGGCACTCAGCCACCGCTTCCCGACCGCCGCTGACCTGAGCCGGAGAGCCATTCCGTGACCGACGACCTGGGCGACATCCGAACCATCCGCATCGAGGACGAGATGCGGACGAGCTACCTCGACTACGCGATGAGCGTGATCGTGGCTCGCGCGCTCCCGGACGTCCGCGACGGCCTCAAGCCGGTCCACCGCCGGATCCTCTACGCCATGGGCGAGATGGGGCTCTCGTCCAACGCGTCGTACCGGAAGTGCGCGGCAATCGTCGGCGAGGTGATGGGCAAGTACCACCCGCACGGCGACGCCGCGATCTACGACACCCTGGTCCGGCTCGCCCAGGACTTCTCGATGCGCTACCCGCTGGTGGACGGGCAGGGCAACTTCGGGTCGGTCGACGGCGACTCGGCTGCGGCGATGCGCTACACCGAGGCGCGCCTCATGCCGATCGCGGCAGAGATGCTGGCCGACATCGACCGCGCGACCGTCGACTACGTCGACAACTACGACGGCCAGCACCGCGAGCCGGTCATCCTGCCCGCGAAGCTTCCGAACCTGCTCGTCAACGGGAGCTCCGGCATCGCGGTTGGGATGGCGACGAACATCCCGCCCCACCACCTCGGAGAGGTCGTGGATGCGACGATCGCGCTGATCGACGATCCCGAGCTCACCACCGACGACCTGTGCGCCTTCATCAAGGGGCCCGACTTCCCGACGGCCGGCTCCATCTTCCGCTACGAGCAGCAGAAGAACGCCCTGACCGGCGTCACCGAGACAGTCGACGCGATCCGGCAGATGTACGCCCACGGCCATGGGCGCGTGGTCATGCGCGCGCAGGTCGCGTTCGAGGAAGCGCGCCGCGACCGGGTCGCAATCGTCGTCACCGAGCTTCCCTACCAGGTGAACAAGGCGTCATTGCTCGAGAAGATCGCCGACCTCGTCAAGGACAAGCGGATCGAAGGCATCGCCGATCTCCGCGACGAGTCCGACCGGGACGGGATGCGGATCTACATCGAGGTCAAGAACGACGCGAACCCGCACACGGTGCTGAACAACCTGTTCAAGCACACCCCGATGCAGCTCGCGTTCAACCTCAACATGCTCGCGCTGGTCGACGGCCAGCCGCAGACGCTGCCGCTCAAGGCGGTGATCGCGCACCACGTGGACCACCGTCGCGAGATCGTGCGGCGGAGGACCGAGTTCGACCTGGGCAAGGCGCGCGAGCGGGCCCACATCCTCGAAGGGCTCAAGATCGCGCTCGACCACCTCGACGAGGTGATCCGCACGATCCGCGAGTCGGCCGACGTCGACACGGCGCGGCGGAACCTCATGGAGCGTTTCGAGCTGAGCGAGCTCCAGGCGCAGGCGATCCTCGACATGCGGCTGGCGCGCCTGGCCGCGCTCGAGCGGAAGAAGATCGAGGACGAGTATCTCGCGGTGATCCAGCTGATCGCCGAGCTCGAGGACATCCTCGCCAACCCGGCCCGGATCCTCGCGATCATCAAGGACGAGCTCACGGAGCTCAAGCGGAAGTACGCGGGCGAGCGGCGCACCCGTGTGGTCGACGACTCCTCGCGCGAGATGACCGACGAGGACCTGATCGCCGACGAGGACGTCGTCGTCACGATCAGCCGGCGGGGCTACATCAAGCGCCAGCCGGTGGCGACGTACCGGCGCCAGGGCCGCGGCGGCAAGGGGATCATCGGGCACGTCACCCGCGAGGAGGACGCCGTCGACAGCCTCCTCGTCGCGAACACGCACGACTGGGCGCTCTTCTTCACGAATCGCGGGCGCGTCTTCTCCGCCAAGGTTCACAGCGTGGTGGATGCCAGCCGGCAGGCGAAGGGGATCCCGATCATCAACCTTCCGGGCGTGCAGGTCGAGGCGGGCGAGGTCCCGACCGCCACGCTCATGGTGCGCGACTTCAGCGCGGCCTCCTACCTCGTGATGGCGACCCGCAACGGGATCATCAAGAAGACGGCGCTCGAGCAGTTCGAGAAGGTCCGCTCGTCGGGGATCATCGCCATCACCCTCGACGAGGGCGACGAGCTCGCCTGGGTGGACACCGCGAGCGGCCACGACGACATCATCATCGCCACGGCCCTGGGCAAGATCGCCCGCTTCAGCGAGCGGGACGTTCGGGCTTCCGGCCGTCCGGCAGGCGGCGTGATCGGCATTCGCCTCGCCCAGGCGGGCGACTACGTCGTGGGCATGAGCGTCGTGCAACCCGGGACGGACCTGCTGGTGCTGACCGAGACGGGCTACGGGAAGCGCGTGGCCCTGCGTGCCTTCCGGACGATGCGCCGCGGTCCGCAGGGCGTGCGCCTCATCAGCCTCGAGGGCCGGAAGACCGGCCGGGTCGCGGCGGTCCAGCAGGTCACCGACCGTGACGAGGAGCTCCTGCTGATCTCGGCGGCCGGCCAGGTCGTGCGAACCGACGTCCGGACCATCAACCGCCAGCGACCGGAGGCTCGCGGCGTCATCACGATGCGTCTCAACGAGGGCGACCGCGTGGTCGGCATCGCCGCGTTCCGCGAGGGGCTGGCAGACCGGGAATTCATCGGCGACAATGGCTCTCCCGACGGAGGGTCGGCCGGGCCGGAAACGGGTCCGTCGGCGGACTGACGGGCTTCGGCGCGGAGGAGGCGCTCTTGTACTCCGACTCGTTCGACGTCTACACGGGCAACGCCAACGACGGCCTTGCCCGGAAGATCTGCCACTACCTGGGGGTCCCCCTGGGCCAGGCCGAGGTCTTCTCGTTCGCGAACGAGAACATCTTCGTCAAGATCCTGGACAACGTCCGCGAGAAGGACGTCTTCCTGATCCAGCCGACCTGCCACCCGGTCAACCAGTCGATCATGGAGCTCCTCATCATGATCGACGCCTTCAAGCGCGCGAGCGCCGGGCGGATCACCGCGGTCATCCCGTACTACAGCTACGGGCGCTCCGACAAGAAGGATCAGCCGCGCGTCCCCATCACCGCGCGCCTCATCGCCGACATGATCACGGTGGCCGGCGCGGATCGCGTCCTGACCATGGACCTGCACCAGGGCCAGATCCAGGGCTTCTTCAACATCCCGGTCGACGAGCTGACCGCCGTTCACCTCCTGTCCAACTACTTCCGGCAGAAGGCGCTGACCGACCTCGTGGTCGTCACGGACCTCGGCTTCGCGAAACGTGCCCGGGCGTTCGCGGAGCTTCTCGACGCGCCGCTCGCGATCATCGAGAAGCGCCGCGTCGGCAACCTCGACCGGGCCGAGCTGCTCAACGTGATCGGCGACGTCCGGGGCCGCCGCGCGATCATCGTTGACGACGAGATCGACACCGCCGGGACGCTGATGGAGATCGTCCGGGCGCTCGTCCGCGAGGGCGTCGAGGAGATCTATGCCTGCGCCACGCACGGGATCCTGTCCGAGGGGTCGATCGAGCGCATCGCGGATGCGCCGATTCGCGAGCTCGTGCTGACCGACTCCGTGCCGCTCCCGATCGAGAAGCGGATCCCGCGGATCACGACCCTCTCGGTGGCGCCCCTGATCGGCGAGGCGATCCGCCGGATCCATCGCGGCGAGTCGGTGGGCGCGCTCTTCAGCAGCGAGGCGTCGCTCACGCAGGAGATGATCCTCTGGGAGGACGGGGTCGAGCAGACGCTGGACTCCCGGACGGGGACCGTCCTGCCGCCCGAGCACCTCAGGACGGGGCACGACCTGGACCACACCGCCGACATCGCCGGCCCGACGCCGGCCCGAAGGTTCGGAGACCGATGACGCTGCAGCTCCACCGACCCGACGGCGAGGGCGACCTGACGCCGCGCACGGAGACGCCGGAGGACTGGCGCACCCAGCTTCGCTCGCCCCGCTGGCACGTCGCAGCCCTGGCGAACCGGGAGATGAACCCGACCCGCACGTCCGTGTCCGTCCTCTTCTGGCTGGCGCTGGGGGCCCTCACGTTCGTCCTCCTCGTCGCGGGGTACGGCTCCGGCTTCTGGAAGTAACGTTCTCGCGCCGGGCGCGGAGGCCCGCACCCCCGCCCGGCCCGGGCCGGCGCGCCGGCGGGCTTCCAGCAGGTCCCACGCCTATACTGACCGTCCCATGGTGCTTGGCTTCCTCTCCCGTTTCGTCGACTCCAACGACCGCGAGGTCCGCCGCCTGCAGCCGCTCGTCGAGGCGGCAAACGCCCTCGAGGCGGAGCTCAGGGACGAGACCGACGCCGAGATCCGCGCCCGCATCGACGAGATCCGGGCCGAGCTTGCCGAGCTCCAGGAGGGGTTCGGCCCGGGCCCCGAGGAGCTCGACGAGGACGAGCCCGCGCGCCGCCGCGACCTCGAGATCGCGCGCCAGAAGAAGGAGAACGAGCAGCTCCAGGCGGCTCTCGACGACGCCCTCCCCGAGGTCTTCGCCGCGGCCCGCGAAGGGATGCACCGAAGCCTCGGGATGCGCCACTTCGACGTCCAGCTCATGGGCGGGATCGTCCTCCACCAGGGGAAGATCGCGGAGATGAAGACGGGCGAGGGCAAGACCCTCGTCGCGCCGCTCGCCGCCGCGCTCAACGGCCTGACCGGGCGCGGCGTGCACGTCGTCACCGTCAACGACTACCTGGCCCGCCGCGACGCGCAGTGGATGGGCCCGATCTTTCACTTCCTGGGCGTCTCGGTGGGCGTGGTGGTCGGCGAGGAGGCGTACGTCTTCGAGCCCGGCTATCCCACGACCGACGAGCGGCTCATCAACCTGCGCCCGTGCTCGCGGCGGGAGGCCTACGCGGCCGACGTCACGTACGGCACGAACCACCACTTCGGCTTCGACTACCTGCGCGACAACCTGGTCACGGAGATGGACCAGCGCGTCCAGCGCGGGCACTACTTCGCGATCGTCGACGAGGTCGACAACATCCTCATCGACGAGGCGCGCACGCCGCTGATCATCAGCGGCCAGGCCGAAGAGTCGGCCGACCTCTACTTCCAGCTCGCCCGGCTCGTTCCGCGCCTTCGCCCCCGGCCCGAGGGCGACGAGGAGGGCGGCGACTACTTCGTCGACCTCAAGGACCGCGCCGTCTCGCCGACCGAGGAGGGGATCGGGAAGATCGAGCAGTGGCTCGGCGTCCAGAACCTGTACGACGACCCGCGGCTCACCCGCCACTTCGACGCGGCGCTCAAGGCCGACGCGCTCTACAAGCGGGATCGCGACTACATCGTCCGCGACGGCGAGATCGTCATCGTCGACGAGTTCACCGGGCGCCAGATGCCCGACCGGCGCTGGAGCGAGGGAATCCACCAGGCGATCGAGGCGAAGGAGGGCCTGCGCGTCCAGCGCGAGTCGGTGACCCTCGCCACGGTCACCTTCCAGAACTACTTCCGCCTGTACTCGAAGCTGGCCGGCATGACCGGAACCGCGATGACCGAGGCGGAGGAGTTCCACAAGATCTACAAGCTTGAGGTCGTCTCGATCCCGACCAACCAGCCGATGATCCGCGACGACGAGCAGGATCTCGTCTTCCGCAACGAGCAGGGCAAGTTCAAGGCGCTGATCGACGAGATCATCGAGATGCGGGAGGCGGGCCGGTCCGTCCTCGTCGGCACGATCAGCGTCGAGAAGTCGGAGGTGCTCTCCGAGCTCCTGACGCGAAGCGGGGTCAAGCACGAGGTCCTCAACGCGAAGTTCCACGAGAAGGAGGCGCCGATCGTGGCCCAGGCGGGCCGTTCGGGCGCCGTCACGATCGCGACGAACATGGCCGGCCGCGGGACGGACATCATGCTCGGCGGGAACCCGGCCGGCCTCGCCTCGGAGATCCTCCACCGGCGGGGCCTGAACCCGGCCGAGGTCGAAAAGGCCACCTACGACGAGGCGCTCGCCGAGGCGAAGGCGATCTGCGGCGCCGACCACGACCTGGTCGTCGCCGCCGGCGGGCTCCACATCATCGGCACGGAGCGCCACGACTCGCGCCGGATCGACAACCAGCTCCGTGGCCGCGCCGGGCGCCAGGGCGACCCGGGCTCGTCGCGCTTCTACCTCTCGCTCGAAGACGACCTCATGAAGCGCTTCGCCTCCGAGCGGGTGGCCGGCCTGATGGAGCGGCTGGGGCTCGACGACGACGTCGCGATCGAGTCGCGCCTCGTGAGCAGGACGATCGAGAGCGCCCAGACGCGCGTCGAGGGCTACAACTTCGACATCCGGAAGCGCGTCGTCGAGTTCGACGACGTCATCAACAAGCAGCGCGAGACGATCTACGCCGAGCGCGACAAGGTCCTCCGCAACGAGGATCTCACCGAGACGGTCGCGGCCTTCCTCGACGAGGAGGTGGAGGCGCTCCTCGCGACGTACTGCGCGGCCGAGGCGCCCGACGACTGGAACATGGAAGGCCTCTCCAGCGCGTTGCACGCGATGGGCCTCGAGGGGCCCGGCACCTTGGAGGACGAGCTCTGGGAGATCGGCGGCCGCGCGGCGCTCTCCGCCCACCTGCGCGATCTGGCGGAGGCCAAGCTCGAGGAGAAGACGGCCGAGGTCGGACCCGACGACTGGCCGATGATCGAGCGCCTGGTGCTTCTCCGCACGATCGACTCGCTGTGGGTTGAGCACCTGACCGAGCTCGACGACATGCGGCGCGGGATCGGGCTGCGCGGCTATGCCCAGCAGGATCCGCTCAACGAGTTCAAGAAGGAGGCCTTCAACCTCTACGATCAGCTCGGCGAGCTGATCCGCCACCAGGTGGCGACCACGATCTTCCGCGTCTCCGTCGTCCGCCAGCCCGCGGCTCCGGCAGCCGACGAGGCGCAGCTCGCGGCGAGCCTCGCCGCCGGCGCGGCTGCGCTCCAGGCGCCGGGCACACCTGCTGCCCCCGGAGGGCCGCGGACCGCGGTCACAGCCCGGCCGAGCGTCAGCGCCGCGGCCCCGGCGAGCGCCACGTTCTCGGGCGGCGCCTCCTCCACCTCGAGCGCCCGTCCCGGCCTGCCGTCACCCGTGACGGCAGCAGCGGCCCGGAACCTCCCGGCCGCGCCCGCGCTCCGCGCGATGCAGGAGCGCCTCGGCGACGAGGCTCGGGCCGATGCCGGCCCCAGGGCCAACCCCGCGGCCGCGAAGCTCGGCCGCAACGACCCCTGCTACTGCGGGTCGGGGCTCAAGTTCAAGAAGTGCCACGGGCGCTGAGCCGTCGAGCCGGTGACAGATCGCACCGGAAGATTCCCCATCCGGGAGATCGCGCTCGTCGGCCTTGCCGTCCTTGCCGGCGGTGTGCTCGTCACGGGATATGCGACCTTCCGGATCTGGCAGCGCGGCAACCTCGACGAGACGCGTCCCGTCGACGCGATCGTCGTGCTCGGCGCGGCGCAGTACGACGGGACGCCCTCGGCGGTCTTCGCCAGCCGGCTCGACCACGCCGTCACGCTGTACCTGGACGGCGTTGCGCCGCTCCTGATCGTCACGGGCGGCGGACGCGAGGGCGACCGGACCACGGAGGCCGCGACCGCGCGGGCCTATGCGGTCGAGCATGGCGTCCCGGCGGGCGCCATCCTCGGGGAGGATCACGGCCGATCCACGCTCGAGTCGCTCGACGGGGTCGCAGCCATCCTGCGCGCGAACGGCCTGCGAAGCGCGCTGTTCGTCTCCGACCGGACCCACATGCTGCGGGTGATTCTGATGGCCCGGAACCTCCACATCGAGGCGTATGGCTCACCCACGACCACGAGCCCGGACGACACGGAACCCGGGCTCCGCTTCGATGCGACGATCCACGAGCTCGGGGCCCTGGCCTATTACGGCCTGCTCGGCGGCGCGGTTGGCCCGGAGCTCGGGTCCCCCGGCACGCCCTGAGAGAACGCCGGCGCGGCGCCGGGCGTGACAGACGTTCACATCCCGTTCACGCGTCGAAAACTCCCTCTTGGCCGCTTCTGCTCGGCCCCGTATACTCACACCATTGCTACCGGCCGGGGATTCCCAGCTCCCGTCCCAGCGGGGATCCGATCGGCTCACGTTGTGACTGCAGTGCATGAGGGAGCGGTGAAGCAGATCACGGACGCCGCCTTCGTCGATCTCATCGCCTGCGAGCGCGACTGCCGGAACTGCAGCTACGCCGCGGCCCTGGATTGCGACGGCAACTGCGGCGTCTGCCCTCACCACGCGTACTGCGCCTGTGTGAACCCCGTCGTCGCCCGAAGCAAGACCGCGCTGCGGCTCATCGAGCTTCGGCCGATCCTCCTCCAGGACGTTCGAGGCCGCGCCTAGATGGACCGGGCCGGCCTCCGCGATCTTGCCGGGCGGATCCACGCGACAACGGGGCGTCTTTGACCTCCCCGCGAAGGAGGCGCGCGTCGCAGAGCTCGACGCGCTGATTGCCGTCCCCGGCTTCTGGGACGACCAGCGGGCCGCCCAGCGAATCCTCCGGGAGGCAGACGGGCTGCGGGGCGAGCTGACGCTCTGGCGGGACCTCGAGGCGCGGGCCAGCGGGCTCGAGGAGCTCTCCGATCTCGCCGCGGAGGCGGGGGACTCCGAGATGCTCGCCGAGATCGACCGCGACGCGGAGGCGCTTCGCGTCTCGTTCGAGCGCGAGCGCACCGCCCTGCTGTTCTCGCGGGAGTACGACCAGCGGGGCGCGCTCGTGACGATCAGCGCCGGCGCGGGCGGCACCGAGGCGACCGACTGGGCGGAGATGCTCCTCCGGATGTTCCTCCGCTGGGCCGAGCGGCACCACTACGCGACGGAGATCCTCGACCGGACCGAGGGCGAGCAGACCGGCCTCAAGAGCGTCACGTTCAGCGTGGACGGCCGCCGGGCCTACGGCTGGCTGCGCGCCGAGCGGGGCGTCCACCGGCTGGTCCGGATCAGCCCGTACGACTCGCAGAAGCGTCGCCAGACGACGTTCGCGTTGATCGAGGTGATGCCGGAGGTCGAGGACGAGGCCGAGGTCGAGCTCGACTGGGACGAGATCCGGGTCGAGATGTACCGCTCGTCCGGGGCCGGCGGGCAGCACGTCCAGAAGACGAACTCGGCGGTGCGCCTCATCCACGTCCCGACGGGGATCGTGGTGACCTGCCAGAACGAGCGCTCCGCGACCCAGAACCGCGAGACCGCGGCCAAGGTTCTGGCCGCCCGGATCCTCGAGCGGCGGCTGGAGGAGAAGGAGGTCGAGCTGCGACGCCTCAAGGGCGAGCACGTCGAGGCGGGCTGGGGCAACCAGATCCGGAGCTACGTCCTGCACCCGTACCAGATGGTGAAGGACCACCGGACCGAGGTCGAGACGTCGAACACGGCGGCAGTTCTCGACGGCGACCTGGACGTCTTCATGGCCGCCGAGCTGGAGCGACTGGCAACCGAGGCGCCGGCGGGCGGCACGGTCGAAGAGGCGTGATCGCGCCCGGCGGGCGCGCGTGACGCCGGGCGCCGCGCCGCCGATCAGGCTCCGACCGGCGAGGCCCGGCGACCTCACGGCCTGCGTCGGCGTGTGGCACGCCGGCCTGACCGAGTACGGGCTCAGGGTCGGACGGCCGGCGATGCCGCCCGCCTTCGGACCCCTCCTCAAGCTCCTCGCGCACCTGCTGGCAACCGACCCGGACGGCTTCTGGGTCGGCGTGGAGGACGGGCCGGGCGACGAGGGTCAGGTCGTCGCATTCGCCTCGGCACTCCGCCGGGAACGCGTCTGGTTCCTCTCCATGCTGTTCGTCCAGCCCGGCCACCAGGAGCGCGGCCTTGGACGGCAGCTGCTCTCGCACGTCCTGGCGGGTACCGACGGCGCCGTGCACGCGACCTGCACCGACAGCGCTCAGCCGATCTCCAACGCCCTCTACAGCCGGTTCGGGATGGTGCCGCGGGTGCCCGTGCTGGAGCTGGTCGGCCGGCCGGAGGGTCCCCTGCCCGGGCTTCCCGGCGGGATCCGCGCGGTCCCCTTCGACCTGCTCCGGGCGGGGCCCACCGACGGTGCCGGGCCTCTCCGGCTGGCGGCCGCGCTGGAGCACCTCGACCGCACGACCCTCGGCTATGCCCACCCCCAGGATCACGCCTACCTGGCGGCCCAGGGCCGCCTCGGCTACCTCTACGAGGCCGGGGACGGGAGCGTGGTCGGCTACGGGTACACCTCGGAGGTCGGTCGCCTCGGTCCGATCGCCGTGGGCGATGCCGCGTTGATGGGAGCGATCGCGGGTCACCTCGTCGGAGCGGTGCGCCCGGCGGGCGCCTTCTCGGCCTGGATCCCCGGTTCGGCGACCGGGGCGGTCGCCACGCTCCTGGCGGCCGGCCTGCGCCTGGAGGACTTCCCGGCGCTCGTGTGCTGGGACCGGCCCTTCGCCGACTTCGAGCGCTACATCCCGATCACCCTGGCGGTCCTCTAGCTCCGGCCGGGCTGGGCGGCGACCGCGGCCGGGCTGGGCGGCGACCGCGGTCCGCGCGACGGGTCCGGACGGATCCGCTGGCCGGTGGTAGCCTCGACCGGACGTGACAACCCCCACCACGGTTCGGCCCGCTGCCACGCTCGATCTCCCGCCGGATGGCTTGCCCGAGAGCAGCGGGGCAGCGCTGCGACCGGTCGTGTCGCTGCGCGGCGTGGGCATGGTCTATCCCAACGGCAAGGCCGCCCTCCGGGACGTGGATCTCGCCCTCGGGGAGGGCGAGTTCGTGTTCCTCGTCGGGCCGTCCGGCGCCGGCAAGTCCACCCTGCTCAAGCTCCTGATTCGGGACGAGCGGCCGACCACGGGCGAGGTGATCCTGGACGGGCGGAATCTCGCCCGCGTGCCACGCCGGAAGGTTCCCGAGCTGCGCCGCACGATCGGGATCATCTTCCAGGACTACAAGCTGCTGCCGACGCGGACGGTCCGGGAGAACGTCGCGTTCGCGCTCGAGGTGACCGGCACGCCGCGCGGCCGGATCAGGCTTGCGGTGGACCGGGCGCTCGCGGTCGTCGGGCTCGGTGCGCAGGCGGACCAGCTGCCGACCACCCTCTCCGGCGGCGAACAGCAGCGCACCGCGATCGCGCGCGCGCTTGTCCACGAGCCGCGCCTGATCATCGCTGACGAGCCGACCGGGAACCTTGATCCGCTCATCAGCTGGGAGATCATCCAACTCCTGCTCCGGATCAACGAGCTCGGCGTCACGATCCTGATGGCCACCCACAACGCCTCCGTGGTGACCGCCCTCCGACGGCGCGTCGTCGCGCTCGAGGATGGGAGCGTGGTCCGCGACGAGGTCGGTGGCTACCACCGCGACGACTGATCGATGCTCGGGTTCCTCCGCTTCGTCTCGTTCAGCATCACGAACGGCCTCCAGGGTCTCCGGCGCAACGGCCTGATGACCGTTGCGGCCACGGCGACGATGACCCTGATGCTCCTGCTGCTCTCCGGCTTCTGGCTGATCCAGGCCGGGCTCGCCGCCGGTGCCTCGTACGTCGAGCAGAAGGTCGAGATCGTGGCCGACCTCCACGACGTGCCCGGCGCAGAGGGTGCGCTCACGGTGCAGGGCGTGGCCCTGGCGGCGGACGTCGCGGCCCTTCCGTCCGTCCGCTCCGTCACCTTCGTCTCCAAGGACGAGGCGCTGGCCCAGTTCCGCGAGCGGCTGCGCGAACGCGGCCAGGTCGACCTGACGGGCTACCTCGACCGGAACCCGCTTCCGGCAAGCCTGGAGGTCAAGCTGGTCGACCCGCAGGCATACGCGCCGGTTCTCCAGGTGCTCCAGGACCGCACCCGGGTCGTCGACGACGTGGTGCAGGTCCAGCAGCTCGTCGCCGAGCTCACCACCGTCACCAACGTCCTGCGGACCGGCGGCATCGCGCTGCTCGTCCTGATCGGCTTCGTCGTCCTCTTCATCATCGTCAACACGATCCGGCTGGCCGTCGTCGCGCGGCGCGACGAGATCGAGATCATGCGGCTCGTCGGGGCGTCGGACGCGTTCATCCGCTGGCCGTTCATCTTCGAGGGCGCCTTCGTCGGGCTGCTCGGGGCGGCGCTGGCGCTCGCGCTCATTGCGCTCGCCTCGGGCCCGGTCACCGACTTCATGTACGGCTTCTTCCGGGTCCTGCCGCTCGAGCTCGGCTCGCTGCAGCGCGACATGGTGCTGCTGGTCGTCGGGACCGGCCTGGGGGTGGGCGTCCTCGGGTCGTGGCTCTCGGTCCGCAGCTACCTCACGAAGTGAGCCGGCTGTGACCTCGCCGGAGACGAGCGGCGGCGACCCACGGCTCGCGGGCAACTCGACCGAACCTGTGCCCACCCCCGACGAGGTGGCCGCCCCCGGACGTGTGCCTCGCCGCGGGGTCGGGCCGCTCTCGCTCGCCATCGCGGCGGTCGCCCTCCTCGCGGGAGTCGCGCTGTTCCTGTCGGGGTTCATGCTCGGCACGCGGACGGCCACCACGCCGGGGACGCCGGCGTCCGCGCAGGAGCTCTTCGCGCCGTTCTGGGACACCTGGGACACGATCAACCGGAGCTACGCCGGCCCGGTGGACCAGAAGGCCCTCGTCGAGGGCGCCATCAGCGGGATGATCAAGGCCCTGGGTGATCCCTATTCGGCGTACATGAGCCCCGCCGACCTCGAGAGCGCCCGCCAGGCGATCGGCGGCCAGTTCGACGGGATCGGTGCCGTGGTGTCGGCCCGCTCCACGGACGCGTCCGGGAGCGCGTGCACGACGCTCGGGCCGTCCTGCCAGGTGACGGTCGTCTCCACGATCGCGGGCTCACCGGCAGAGGCGGCCGGCCTCCGCGCCGGCGACGTGATCAGCACGATCGGCGGGACGAGCCTGGATGGGCTCACGCTCGACCAGGCGATCGCGAAGATTCGGGGCCCCAGGGGAACCCCCGTCGAGCTGGCGATCACTCGCTCGGGGACGGCGACGTTCGACCTGCTGATCGTCCGCGACACCATCAACCAGCCGCAGGTGCAGACGCGCGACCTGACGAACGGCACGATCCGCTACATCCGGCTGGCGGCCTTCTCCGACAGCGCGGCGACGGACTTCACGGCAGCGCTCCGGGCAGGGCTCGCGATGGGCGAGCGCTCCGTGATCGTGGACCTGCGCGACAACCCCGGCGGCTACGTGACGGCCGCTCGCACGATCGCCAGCCAGTTCATCGCCAGCGGGCCCATCTTCTGGGAAGCGGGCGCCGACGGGACACAGGTCGAGACGGACGCTGCGCCGGGCGGCGTCGCCACGGATCCCGCGATCCGGGTCATGGTGCTGGTCAACAAGGGGAGCGCCTCGGCCAGCGAGATCGTGGCCGGAGCCCTCCAGGACACCAGGCGCGGGACCCTCGTCGGCCAGACGACCTTCGGAAAGGGCACGATGCAGCAATGGGTGGACCTGACCGCCAACTCGGGCGGGTTCCGGATCACCATCGCGAAGTGGCTCACCCCGTCGAAGCGCTCGATCCAGCTGCGGGGCCTCACGCCGGACATCGTGGTCGCGGCCAGCGGCGGGCCGACCGGCCCGACCGGCGATCCCTTCATCGACGCGGCGATCAAGGCCCTGGGCGGGCCGACCGCTCTCACGACCTGGGCGCGCGCTGCCTGAGCGCGAGAGCGCGGATCACGCGGCCGACCGCGGACCGCCACCGACCAGCCTCTTGCCAGATCCCGGGTCCTCCTGTACGGTTTCGTCAACCGAAAGGAGGTGATGTGCAGTGACAGACAGTAGTCCGCGTCGTTGCACCACCTCGCAGGGAGCATCCGCCTGACGGACGCCCCAGCGGGTGGGCAACTCGAAACGCGTTCGAGGGCCGGTTCCGGCAGCGGAGCCGGCCTTCGTGCGTTCGTGCAGCACATCCGCGCCCGCCACCGCGCATCGATGACGAGGAGCACTCCATGGGCGAATCGACGATCGCCCTCAACCGCAGGGCCCGCCACGAGTTCTCGATCGAGGACACGCTCGAGGCAGGCCTCGTCCTCACCGGCACGGAGATCAAATCCATCCGGGCAGGCCACGTGAGCCTGCAGGAGGCGTACGCGCGGATCGAGCGCGGCGAGGCATGGCTGGTCGGCGCGCACATCGCCCCGTTCGCCGGCGGCAACCGCTTCAATCACGAGGCGAAGCGGTCGCGGAAGCTGCTCCTCCACCGCGACGAGATCGACGAGCTGCTGGGCAAGACGAAGTCGAAGGGCCTCACGATCGTCCCGCTCCGCCTGTTCATCGACGGCCGCGGGCATGCCAAGCTGGAGATCGGGCTGGGGCGCGGCAAGCAGCTCCACGACCGTCGCCGGGACATCGCCGAGCGCGATGCCCGCCGCGACCTGGACCGCCAGATGGCGGACACGGCCCGCGGGCGATCGTAGGACGTCCGGGCGGGTCGCGAGGCGGGCGTACAATGAGTTCGCCGGTCCCCGGGACCGGCGCGAAGCGGTCCGCGGGCCGGTTCGATCGGTGGGGATGCGTGGTCTCGACGGGGCCCCGCAGCCCGGAAACGCGAGCCGAGGATGCCGCTCTGGCCTCGTTAAAAGGCGGCAAAACGAAGTAACTGCCAACAAGCAGCCTGCTCTCGCCCTCGCCGCTTAGGCGGTAAGGTGAGCGTGGAAGCGGCCTCCTCCCCGTGGGCCGTGGAAGCGTCACTCAGCGGGGATGCAGCCCCGGCAAGCGCCGCGTAGCCGGGAGCAAAGCCCGATCTAGGGACACGCAGCTGGACCGGTCATCGCCCCTGCCGATGGGGGTGGGCCGGTCGAGATCAAGCATCGGACACGCTCGTAGTGGGTCCGGGTCACGGGTTTCGGACGGGGAGTTCGACTCTCCCCCATCTCCACCACCACTCCCGTTGCGGGATCCGACATGCCGCTCGGCTGCCGTCTCCGTGGTGCTGCCCGATCGGGCAACTCGATCTGCCCGAGCGGACGACCGAGCCGCCGTTGGCCAGAGCCGCCGGTGTTGCTAGGGTTCGCACATGAGGCAATCACGCCACGCCCCCGAGGAGCGGGTGGACGTCACGACGCGGGCCGGGCGGCATGCAGCGCCGGAGCCGCGTCCGGCCGAACCCGACCGTGCGCTCGGCGTCATCCTCGACCTCCAATCGGCCGCAGGAAACGCGGCAATCGCCGGGCTCCTCGCGAACGGTCACATCGGCACGACCGGGTCGGGCGGGGCGCCGGTGCGCGTGCAGCGCGCTGCCTCGTCACCCCCGATCGTGCAGCGGCAGGCAGGTCCACCGCTGCTGCGGGTCGGGTCCGTCGGATCGGAGGTCGCCGAACTCCAGGCCGCCCTCAACAGCGCGGGCGTTGCGCGGGTACCCCTGGCGACGGACGGCCAGTTCGGCGGCGCAACGCGGTCGGCGGTGGTCGCACTCCAGCAGGGGTCGGGTATCGCCCCCGATGGGATCGTCGGGCCTGACACCCGGGCCGCCCTCGCGATGCACGGCGGGCACGGCCATGGTCCGGCCGACGAGGCCGATCTCGGCCAGCGGGTCTCGGCGGCGGTCGAAGGTCGGGTCGGCACCGCGGGTGCCGCGGGCGGGACGCCACGGGGCGTCTCGGGAGAGGTCACGACCGGCCTGGTAAATGGCTCGGGCAGCTTCGACGCGGGGACGGGCCAGGCGTCCGGTGCCGTCTCGACACGTGACGGGAGCGCAAGCGGGACCTACAACACCGAGACCGGCTCCGGGTCGGGCACGATCTCGGCGGGGAGCACCTCGGCGAGCGGCGCCTGGGATGCCGGATCGCAGACCGCGTCAGGCCAGGTCACGACTGGATCCGGCAGCAGCGCTTCGGGTACCTACAACGCCGACTCCGGGACGGGTGCGGGCTCCGTCCACACGTCGTACGGAGACGCGGGCGTCTCGGTCGACGACACCACCGTGCACGCCTCCGTGGCGGTCCCGGGCGTGGGCAACGTCACCGTGGATGTGGACCGGCCTGACTGGCTCTGAGTGACCCAGCGGCTGCGGTGTCGGGTCCGCCCGGGCGACACCCCAGATCACGCGGAATCCGGGCGGAGCGCGTCACGGACGCGCCCGACCCGGCAAGGCTTCACACTGGTCGCGTGACTCGTAGCACGACGTTCTCCCGGCGCGGCGCGCCGGCCGCGCGCCGATGAGCCCGCTCGAGGCGATCGGGATCCTGGCCGCGGGCCTTGCGGCAGGCACGATCAACACCATCGTGGGGTCCGGCTCGCTGATCACCTTCCCGACCCTCCTCGCCTTCGGCTATGCGCCGGTCGTCGCGAACGTGTCGAACACGGTCGGGCTGGTTCCCGGCTCGCTCAGCGGCGCGATCGGGTATCGCCGCGAGCTCGCCGGCCAGCGCGGCCGCGCAATCCGCCTGGGGATGGCCGCACTCGCCGGCGGCCTGACGGGAGGCCTGCTCCTGCTCGCCCTGCCGGCGTCCGCGTTCGAGCGGATCGTGCCGATCCTCATCCTGGGTGCGGTCTTCCTGATGGCGATCCAGCCGCGGCTGTCGCGGGCGTTGGGTGAGCGGCGGGCCGAAGGTCAGGAGCACACGCTCCCGCTCGTCGTGACGATCTACCTCACCGGGATCTACGGCGGCTACTTCGGGGCTGCCCAGGGCGTGATCATGATGGCGCTGCTCGCGACCTTCCTGCCCGAGGACCTGCAGCGCCTGAACGCCCTCAAGAACGTGCTCGCGGTGCTCATCAACGGGGTCGCCGCCGTCCTCTTCATCGCGGTCGCGCCCGTGGCGTGGCCCGCCGCCATCCTCCTCGCGGCCGGCGCGATCGCAGGCGGCCAGGTGGGCGCGCTCCTGGGACGGCGCCTGCCCGCGAGCACCCTGCGGCTCGCGATCATCGTGCTGGGCACGTTCGTCGGTGTGCGACTCCTGATCGGGTAGCGGACCAGTTGGCCCGGACGACCCGCGGAGGGCGGACGGTTGCGGGTGGCGTACAGTCCCGCGATGGCCGTCTCGTCCCGCGCCTTCGTCCTGCACCACACCCGTCTTCGCCCGGTCCCCGGGCTGGCCGAGATCCGCCTCCACCTCGCCGACGACGTGCTGGAGCTGTGGCGAGCCGTCCAGGTCGCGACCGACGACCCCGACGCCGACCTCCCCTACTGGGCGTTCGCCTGGGCCGGCGGGCTGGCGGTCTGCAGGTACCTTCGCGAGCATCCCGAGGCCGTCGCGGGCCGTCGTGTGTTCGACCTGGGATCCGGATCGGGGCTGTGCGCCATCGCGGCGTTGCGGGCCGGCGCCTCATCGGTGACGGGTGCGGATGTCGATCCCTTCGCCGCCGCCGCCGTCACGCTCAACGCGCGGGCGAACGGCTTCCGGGTCGATGTCGTGCGGAGGGACGTGCTCGGCGAGGCGGCGCCCGCGGCCGACGTCGTCCTGGCCGGCGACACCTGGTACGAGGCCCGCCTCGCCGGACGCGTCCTCCCCTGGCTGCGCCGGGTCCGCGCCGGCGGGATCACGGTGCTGGTGGGCGACCCGGGGCGGCGCTACCTGCCGGTCGGCGAGCTCGTAGAGATCGCCGCGTACGACGTCCGGACAACGACCGAGCTCGAGGATCTCGAGCAGCGCCGGGGGCACGTCTACACGCTGGCGCCGGCAGCCGATGAAGGTGGGGTGATGCCGGACCGCGAGCCGGCACCCGGCTCACATCGCGAGGCGGGGGTAGAGGCGAGCCGCGATGGCGAGCAGGACGACGAGCGCGAACGCGAGGACGCCGAGGTCCAGCGCGATCGAGAAGGTGGCCGTGCCACCCTCGACCATCAGCGCCCGGAGCGCGTCCACCTGGTACGTGAGCGGGTTCACGTGGGCTACGACCTGGAGCCATGAGGGCATGAGGGCGATCGGGTAGATCGCACTGCTCGCGAAGAAGAGCGGCATGGTCAGGACCTGGCCGATGCCCATGAAGCGCTCCCGGGTCCGCACGAGGCAGGCGATGATCAGCGAGAACGTGGCGAAGCCGGCGGCGCCGAGCACGACCACCAGCGCCACGCCGGCGATCGGCAGGACGCCCAGCTGGAGGTGCACGCCGATCAGGGCGGCCACGCCATAGACGACGACTGCCTGGACGAGCGCGCGAAGCCCGCCTGCCAGCGCCTTG
The DNA here is from genome assembly GCA_034435355.1 of Chloroflexota bacterium. Taxonomy (GTDB): domain Bacteria; phylum Chloroflexota; class Limnocylindria; order Limnocylindrales; family CSP1-4; genus CTSoil-043. The sequence goes on along the minus strand of DAOTXE010000019.1, from coordinate 77,565 downwards.
CCCGCGACGAGCGCGAGTCGCGACGCCGGGCTCACCAGGTACTTGTGGAGCACGCCCAGGTCCCGCTCCCAGATCACGGCGATCCCGAAGAAGATCGCCGAGAACAGCGCGCTCTGGGCGAGCACGCCCGGGGCGAGGAAGTCCATGTAGCCGAGGGTCCCGGTCGGGATCGCCCGGGCCTGAGCGAGCACCTGCCCGAAGACGAGCAGCCAGAGGACCGGCTGGACGGCGCGGGTGAGCAGCTCCGTCGGATCGTGGACGAGCTTCCGGAGCTCGCCCTGGGCAACCGTCCAGGCGTCCTGGAAGAACCGGACCGCGGACGGCGGCTCAGCCCAGGCGACGGGCCGTGCGACGCGTTCGAGCGACGTCACGATAGGTACCTCCAGCTGCTGTATCGTCGAGCTCGCTCCCGGTGAAGTGGGTGAACACGTCGTCAAGGCTGGCGCCGGGACCGACCTCCGCGGCGAGCGACTCCGGCGTCCCGAGGGCGACGAGCTTGCCAAGGTGCATGATCCCGACCCGCTCGCACAGCTCGGCGGCTTCGTCCATGTAATGCGTCGTGAGCAGGATCGTGGTGCCCTCGCGCTCGCGCAGCTTCCGGACGTGCTCCCACACCGCGCGTCGCGCCGTCGGATCCAGACCCACGGTGGGCTCGTCGAGGAACAGCACGGCCGGCGCGTGGAGCATCGCCTGGGCGATCTCGAGGCGGCGGACCATCCCGCCGGAGTAGGTCCGCACCAGGTTGTCCCCGACCTCGGTGAGGCCCATGAAGCGGAGTGCGTCGTCGATCCGCTCGCGGCGCTCCGGGCCCGGGATGTGGTAGAGGTGCCCGGAGATGTCGAGGTTCTCGCGCGCGCTCAGCGCCCCATCGGACGAGAGGAGCTGCGGCACGTACCCGATCGACCGGCGCACCGAGCGCGCGTCCCGGCCGATGTCGTGTCCGGCGACGGTCGCCGTGCCCGAGGTCGGCGGGAGCAGCGTAATGAGCATCTTGATCGTGGTTGTCTTGCCCGCGCCGTTCGGGCCGAGCAGGCCGAACACCTCGCCCGGCCGGACCTCGAGCGACAGCGAGTCGACGGCCGTGACGGCGCCGAACTCGCGCCGCAGGTTTCTCGTCTCGATGGCTGCTCGCACCGGCGCCTCGCACTGTTACAATTAGGTTCCCTAACATTCTAGCAGGGCCCCACGCCGATGTCGACAGTCGCCTCACCCGAAGAGGAAGCAGCCCGTGCCGTCCTGGAGACGGTGCCGCTCGCGATGCGGGCCATCCGCGCCCGGATGCGGGAGGGACGCCCAGAATCCATCTCCGTCCCCCAGTTCCGGGCGCTCGTCTATATCCGCCGCCACCCGGGAACCGACCTCTCCGCGGTGGCCGAGCAGGTCGGAACCTCGCTGCCGGCCGCGTCCGAGCTCGTCGCGCGGCTCGTGCGCCAGGAGCTGGTGGTCCGAGAGACCGACCCGGCGTCGCGCCGGCGGATCCGCCTTACACTCAGTCCGTCGGGGCTCGCCGATCTCGAGACGGCCGAGCTGCAGACGACGGAGTGGCTGGAGCGCGTCCTCGGCAGCCTCGACGGGGCGAGTCTCGCCGCGCTGGCGGACGGACTCCGGGCGCTCCGGGAGGTCGTCGCGGGGGAGAGCCGCGCGGTGAACCACCACCAGGCCGGGGGCGAGGCCTAGCGGGTCAGCGTCACCTTCCGGAGGTTGCGGGGCGCCTCCGGGTCGCGCCCGCGCGCGACCGCCAGGTGGTAGGCGAGGAGCTGGCAGGGAAGGATCGCGACGATCGGCGCGAGCCACTCCGGGACCTCGGCGGGAAGGGCAACGGAGGCGTGCCCGAGCTCGCGAACGGCGGCGGCGTCCGATACGGCCACGAGGTCGGCTCCGACGGCAACCAGCCGCTCGAGCAGGGTGACCATGCCGGGCAGCGTCGGCCCGCTCGACACGACCGCGAGCACCAGCGACCCGGGCTCGACCAGGGAGATGGGGCCGTGCTCGAAATCGGCGGCCGAATAGGGGTCGGCGAAGACGCCCGCGACCTCCTTGAGCTTGAGCGCCAGCTCGCGTGCAGTCGGGTACTGGAAGCCCCGGGCGAGGACGACGCAGGCCTGATGGGGCGCGAGACGGCGTGCCATCTCGACGATCCGTGGCTCCAGCTCGATCGTCCGCTCGAGCGCCCCCGGGAGCGCGGCCAGGGCTGGATCGGGCGTGCCCCCGCGGAGCGCCTCGGCGAGGAGGGCGACCACCGCGAGCTCGGCGACGTATGTTTTCGTCGCCGCCACCGCGAGCTCGGGGCCCGCGTCCAGCGGGACCACGGCGTCCGCGGCGACCGCGAGCGGGGACCACGGGTCGTTGGTGATCGCGAGCGTCAGCGCGCCCTGGCGGCGTGCGTCATCGAGGACGGCGACGATGTCCGGCGAGCGGCCGGACTGGCTCATCCCGATCACGAGCGCGTCGGCGACCCGGGGGCCGAGCCCGTAGAGCGACGATAGCGACGGCGTGGCAAGGCCGACGGGGAGGCCGGCGCGCGCGCCGAGGACGTACTGGGCATAGGTGGCTGCGTGATCGGACGTGCCCCGCGCAGCGACCAGGACGAAACGTGTCCCGCGGCGGCGGACCTCGGCGGCAAGGGACGCCAGCGGCCCGCGGGCGCTGACCAGGAGACCGGCGACGACCGCGGGCGACTCGGCGAGCTCCTGGCGCATCGTCATGTCTGGTCTCCCCTGGCGAAGGGTCGTGCGCGATCAGCCCAGCGGCGGGCTCGGGGACGGCGAGGCGCTCGGCGTGGGGGTTGGGGTCGGCGTGCTCCCGCCGGAGCTCGTTGCCGCGCGGCCGATCAGGGTGAGGCCGTCGACCCGCGCGTAGTTCGAGGTGAACACGTCGTGGTGGATGACCTTGCCGGAGGCGTCGGTGACCGTGCGGGTCACCACCACGTTCATCCCGATCGTCGGGTATTCGAGCCGCTTGGTAGTCCCCGGCGGGATGCTCGTGGTGTACTCGGTGGTCTCCACGCCGGGGTTGCGGTTCGTGACGACCGGCTGCGAGAAGACGATCTTCCGGCCGGTCGGAACGCCGTACAACGTGAAGCGCACGACGCCCGGGGAAGCGTACCCGCGGATCAGGATCGCAGAGGCGGTGTCGTTCCGGAACGCCATCGTGGTGACGGACCCGGAGTCGCTCTCGTAGACGGTGGCGTCGAGGCCCAGCGGATAGCGGTCGATGTAGTAGTAGTGGTTGGCCCGGGCGAGGATCTCCAGCCCGGCCCGGACGGCGGCGTTGAACAGCGTCGTGGAGCAGGAGCAGATCCCGCCCGCCAGCGCGCCCGTCGGTTCGGACTTGCCGTCGATGATCGCGCCCCCGGGCAGATACCCGGTGGCGGGGCTGACTTCGCCGATTGCCTGCCAGAAGTCGAACACGGCGCCGGGCGCGAGGATGTAGCCGTCGATCGTGCGGGTCGGAATGGTGATGTTCGCTCCGAACCCATTGCTGGGGCCGACCGCGTAGTACGTCGTCCAGGTCGAGATCTGCCTCATGAGCGGGGCGGTCAGCTGCGCCTGTGCCGTGGTCAGCTTCGGCGTGACGGTGGCAATTGCCGCCTCGACGGCCGGCGGGACCGACGGCGCCGCGCCCGCCGCGCGCGCCAGGAGCGCCTGGGCGACGAGCGCACTCGTCGCGGCGACGTCGAGCTGGCGGCCGTCCCTGCCGGCCACGACCCCGACGACCGTGTCGTTCCTGCCCATCAGGAAGCTCGCATCTGTCGGCTCGCGGTCGATGGTCTTTGCCAGCGCCGTGAGGGCGGGCCCGGCGGCATCCTGGGCGACCACCGGCGTGTACCGGCCGTCGGGCGTGGCGGCAAACGAGACCCATCCGCGGACCGTCGTCCCGGGGATGATCCAGGAGTCCCTTCCGTTCAAGAGAATCACGTCCTGCGCCATCTGCGTCGCGCCCTGGACGGCGGCGGCGGCGGCGGCATCCGTGATGGCGGGGCCGAGAGGGACGAGCGCGGCCGTGATGTCGACCTCGTGCGGCGCAGCCGGGTCGGACAGGCGGCGCACGATGTCGTCGACCAGCTGGGGCTGCGAAACGCCGCGGCCCGGGACCCCCGGCGTCGTGCTGAAGCCCGTCGCCATGGTGGAGGCGCTCGCGTTGACGGGCGGCGTGTCGGAACGGGCGGCGGCCGCCTCCACCACGCGGGCGACCGCGGCGGGGTCCACGCGGACACGCGGCGCGATGTCGATCCCGTTGACCAGGCCCCGCACGCTGTCGGCGGCGTTGCCCACCGAGTCACCGTAACGGCCCACGGCGAATGCCTCGTCGAGGAGCCCCTCGACGTCCGCGGCCCGGCCCAGGGCCGCGTCGGAGAGCTGGAACGTCTCGCTTCCCGCGGTCACCACGACATTGCCGGTGCCGTACCCCGCGAGCGAGGAGGCCAGCTGGGCTCGGGCGGCCTCACGATCAAGCCCCGCGACGTCCACGCCCGCCACGCGCACGCCGGGGTAGATCCGGTCCGCGTAGCGCCCCTGGTACGCGACGAGGGCGCCGGTCCCGACCGCCGTCGCGAGGACGAATCCCGCAACCGCGGCGAAGAGAAGGCGGCCGACGGGGAGGTGGCGGGGCGCGGAGGCCATCGCGATGTGCTCGGTGCGGACGGTCGAGACGTGAATCTAGCAGGCTGGCGGGAAAGGACGCACGGCCGCCCTCCGGCATGACGCGCGACGCGGGTCGCCTTCGCCAGGCGCGCGGGGCGGGATTCCGGTGGCCCTCAGGCCTGGGCGATCGCCTTTGGCACGACCACCACTCGCCGGTTCGGCTCCTCCCCGATGGACTGCGTCCCCACCGCGGGGTGGTTGCGCAGGGCGAGGTGGATCCAGCGTCGCTCGAGGGCGGGCATCGGCTCGAGCTGGAGCATCTTGCCCGTCTCGACGACACGCGCGGCCGCCCGGTCCGCAATCTCCCGGAGCTGATGCTCGCGCCGGCCGCGGTAGCCCTCAACGTCGACGAGGACCCTAGTCCACTCGCCCATCTCGCGCGAGAGCATGAGGTTGACGATGTGCTGGAGGGCAGAGAGGCGCTCCCCCTTGCGCCCGATGAGAGCGCCGAGCGCCTCGTGCTCCTCGTCGTCGGCTCCGACGACGTTGAGGCGGTTCGTCTCTCCGGTCTCGATGTTGACGACGACCGCGAATCCCATGTGCTGCATCAGTTGCTCGAGAAGCCGCTTGCCGGCGTCGAGCGCGGCAGGGGACGCCTCGGCCGCCTGGAGCTCCTCGCGCTCACGCACGAGCGACCGGGCTGCCTGGACCTCGTCGATCTCGCTGGACGACACCGCCGACGCACCGGTCCGTCCGTCCGAACGGCGGGGGGCGCGATCGTCGCGCCGCGGCGGCCGGTCGTCCCGGCGGGGAACGCGATCGTCGCGCCGCGGCGGCCGGTCATCCCGGCGGGGGCTGTCGGACCGGGGGGTGTCCAGGCGCGGGGCCGGGTGCGACATCGCCGCGCGGTCGACGCGCTCCTCGGCCCGAGGGGGTCGCTCGTCGCTCCGTGGAGCGTCGCCACGGAACGGCCGGTCGTCCCGGCGCGGCCCGCGATCGACCGGGGCAGGCAGCGGCTTGGCTGCGGCAGCCTCGCGCTTCGGCGCGGCACCCCCGAGCGCGGCGCGCGGCGCCGCGACGATCCGGGCCGGCTCCGCGCCCATCCCCAGGACGCCCCGGCTGCCCGGAGTCAGGATCTCGAAGTCGAGCTCGTCGAGGCCGACCCCGAATTCCTCCCGGGCGTGGCGGAGGGCCTCTTCGACGGACTTTCCGGTGAATTCCTGGTACGCACTCATGCTCAGCGCTTTCTCCCTCGGCGGCCCTGACGGCCTCGTTCTCGGGGTCGCACGGTGGCCGCCGCGGAGGCAGAGCGGGCGGCGGGCGTGCGTTCGGTGGGCGGCAGAACGGCTGCCGGCTTGCGGGCGGCGCCGGAGGCACCCCCGGATGCGATCCTGGGTTCCTCGACCGGGAAGCGGGGGCGATGCTCGCGGACAAAGCCCGGCGTGTACCCGAACAGCGGGAACGTTGAGCCCCAGCCGACGATGAGGTACTGCTGGAAGATCCCGAAGATCGTGGTCACGATCCAGTAGATGAACAGGCCGGCGGGCAGGAACCCGCCGTAGGCCAGCGAGATGAGGGGCAGGAACAGCACGAGCTGCCGCTGGACCTTCGAGTTCTGGTCGCTGAACGCGGCGGTGGACGGGGGCATCGTCATCCGGCTCTGGATCAGCTGGAGCAGCGCGGAGGCCGCGGCCAGGACGCTGAACCAACCCAGCAACGGGATGGTCGGGAAGAGGACCCAGGGCTTCGAGACGTCCAGGTTGCCGAGCCAGGCGACCGTCGTGTTGATGCACGGCTTGTAGAGGTCCACCGCCGTGCCGGCGGCCGCGCCCACGCCATTGACGCACGTGTAGTCGACGAGGTGGATCCCGAAGAAGGTGAACATCGCCTGGGGATTCGGGTTCGTCAGCCCCTGGCTGATCACCGAGTAGATGATCATGAGGAGCGGCAGCTGGAGGAGCACGGGCACACAGCCGGAGGCCGGGTTGACACCGCGTTCCTTGAACAGCTCCATCTGGGCCTGGCTGAACTTGGCCCGGTCGCCCTTGTAGCGCTTCTGGAGCTCCTTAAGCTCGGGCTGGATCAGCTGCATCCGCTTCGTGGAGACGATCTGGCGCCGGAAGAGCGGGATCAGCGCGGCGCGCACGATCAGGGTCATCAGGACGATCGCGATCCCGACGTCGCTCGTCAGCTTCGTCAGCCAGACCAGGAGGATGTACAGGAGCTGGAAGATCGGGTTGAACAGCCAGGCCAGGAGCGAGACCGGGTCCGCGCCCGGCTGGGCGGGGGTCAGCGGCGGCTTCGGCGAGGCCGTCGCGACGACCCCCCCGGAGCCGACCGGCACGATCCCCGACGAGCTGCAGGCGGAGACGAGGAGCGCCACGCCGGCGAGCAGGAGCAGCGCGAGCAGCAGCTCGCGGCGCGGGCGTGGGAACGACACCCCGAGCTGCCTCACCTAGCGGACCGGGTCATAGCCGCCGGGGTTCCAGGGATGGCAGCGCGCGATCCGCCGCGCTCCCATCCAGCTTCCGCGGATGAGGCCGTACTTGTCGATCGCCTGCTCGGTGTAGCGGGAGCAGGTGGGGTAGAAACGGCAGCTCGACGGAAGCCACGCGAACACGATCCGGTAGAGCCGGATGAGCCCGATTCCGATCCGCTTCACGAGGGCGTCGGTCCTCCCAGGACCCCTCCGCGCCGGAGGAGCCGTTCCAGTACTTCGACGAGCGCCCGGTGGTCCGCGGCCACGAGCGCCGGCCGGGCGATGATGAGCACGTCCCAACCGGGCTGGAGCGAAGGCGCCATCACCCTGAGTGCCTCCCTGATCCGTCGCCGCGTCCGGTTCCTGATCACGGCTCCCCCGAGAGTTCGGCCGGTCGCGAAGCCGAAGCGGACTTCGTCGAGGTCCGTACGGCGAAATCGAGCGGTCATGAGCGGGTTGGACCGCGTGGTCCTGGATACCTGGAGCGCCGTGAAGTCTGCCGGCCGGGTGAGCATGGCGAGCCGGCGGTGATCGCGGCCCGCGGTGGCAGTCAGGCCGTCAGCTGCTTTCGGCCTCGAGCGCGGCGCGCGGCGAGCACCCGACGGCCCCCGGTCGTCTTCATCCGGGCGCGGAAGCCGTGCTCCTTTGCGCGATGGCGCTTCTTCGGCTGGTAGGTCTGCTTCATCGGGTGTCGTGAACCTCAACCGTCCGGCCCCAGGGGTCTCGGTCGCTTCGTCCCCCAGAAGGCACATGAACGCGCCGCACGCACGGTGGCGCGAGGCGCGTCGACGCCGGCCGATTATAGGAACGCGCCCTCGGAAGTGTCAAACGAAGCTGCGCCTCGATAGTGCCGCCAGGTGCCCGGCCGCGGCTCGAGCGGCCCACGTGCGGCCGCGTTAAAATACTCCCTGGGAGTATCGCGCTTTGGGTGCCGGATCGCCTTGCGGGGCCGACCCGGGCGGTGCTACCATGCCCCGGCCCACGGTCGCCGGGACGCCTGCGGGCAGACCCGGGTGAGCCCCGGGGCCGGCCCGGGAGCGCTCCTCCAGCAAGGCTGGAAGAGGCTCCTTCTATGATTCTGTGCCCCTACCGTCCGGTTTGCCCTGCCCGGGACCGGCCGCCGAGAATCACCTCCGGGCCGTGCGTCCGGGTCAAGCAGGTCCGTCCGTTGGATACACGACACATCTGGCGCGCGGCCCTCGGGGAGCTCCAGGTCGCCCTCTCGCCGGCAAACTTCGAGACGTGGCTGCGCCACACCTCGCTGGTGGAGGTCGACGACACGCGGTTCCGGATCGCCGTCCCGAATGGGTTCGCCAAGGACTGGCTGGAGACGCGCTACCGCTCGCTGATCTCCCAGACCCTCGCCCGGATCGTCGGCTACAGCGTCGCGGTCGAGTTCATCGTGCGGGCCGACGCCGCGATCGGAGAGCCCGGCACGGAGCAGTCCGCCGGGGCGCCGGCCGACGTTCGCGTGGAGCCGACGCGGGTCGGTGGCGACGGCTCCGCGGCCAACGTCAACCCGCGCTACACGTTCTCGAACTTCATCGTCGGGTCGGCCAACCGCCTGGCCCACGCTGCGGCCCTATCCGTGGCCGAGCGCCCGGGACATGCCTACAACCCGCTCTTCCTGTATGGCGGCGTCGGCCTCGGCAAGACCCACCTGATGCACGCGATCGGGAACGCGGTGGTGGCCCGCTTCCCGCGCAAGCGGGTCGTCTACGCGACGAGCGAGAAGTTCACCAACGAGTTCATCACGAGCATCCAGCAGGGCCGGATCGACGACTTCCGCTCCCGCTACCGGCGGATCGACCTGCTCCTGATCGACGACATCCAGTTCATCGCCGACAAGGAGCGGACCCAGGAGGAGTTCTTCCACACCTTCAATGCCATCCACGAGGATGGCAAGCAGATCGTGCTCTCGTCGGACCGCCCGCCCAAGCAGATCATCACCCTCGAGGAGCGGCTTCGAAGCCGTTTCGAGTGGGGCCTGATCGCCGACCTCACCGCGCCGGACCTCGAGACACGGATCGCCATCCTCCGGGCAAAGGCCGAGGACTCTGCCGTCCCGATCGGCTCGGACGTCATCGAGTTCATCGCGCGCAAGGTCCTCAGCAACATCCGCGAGCTCGAGGGCGCGCTCAATCGCGTCGTCGCGTACGCGAGCATGGGCGCCATGCCGATCACGATCGAGCTCACCCAGGCCGTCCTTTCGAACGTTCTCTACAACCCCAAGAAGCGCCAGGTCACCACGGAGAAGATCGCCCGGGCGGTCGCCGACTACTACGGGGTCGGGCTCGAGGCGCTCCGTGGCCAGAAGCGCGACAAGGCGATCGTCACGCCCCGCCAGATCGCGATGTTCCTGATGCGCGAGGAGACCGACGTCTCCCTGCTGCGCATCGGGGCCGAGCTCGGGGGACGGGACCACTCGACCGTCCTCCATGCCTACGACAAGATCAACCGGGAGGCGGCCATCAACGACGAGATGCGCCGCGACATCGCCGCGGTCCGAGAGCTGATCTACGCCGACTGACGACCGGCTGCGCGACGGATCCCGCCGGGCCCGGCGGCGCTCGGCATGCCGGTGACAGCGCCCGCCGCGCCGCCTGCGTGTGGAAAAACGGTCGAATTCAGTGGAAAACCCTCCCCGCGTGTGGAAAATGCGGCTCGCGGCGACGCCTCTCGCGGGGGACGATCAGGGCAGGCGACCGCGCGCGTCGGCACATCCTGGATCGGCGGCGACAGCTCGTCCACGCTGTCGGCTCATGCGAACACACCGCTCCCGGGGCTTCGTCCACCTCGGCGCGGCCTCCGTGCACCGCGGCCCTGCGCACGAGCGCGCACGTTCATCCACGGCATCAACACCATGATGACGACGGTGATGACTCGATATGCGAGGATGCACCAAACCACGAATCGGTTGCCTCCGGGCCCGGCTGACAGACCCCGCCCGCCCCGGTTCCGATCACCCGGAGTGACGAGCCTGTGAACCTCTCGGTCATCTGCGAGAACCTCGCCCGCGGCCTCTCCGTCGTCGGCCACGCCGTCTCCGGGCGCAGCACGCTGCCGGTCCTGGCCAACGTCCTGCTGCGGACGGAGGACGCCGGTCTCAAGCTCACCGCGACCAACCTCGAGATCGGGATCACCTACTGGGTGCCGGGCCGGATCGAGACCGATGGCGCCATCACCGTGCCGGCCCGCCTGTTTGCCGAGATCATCGGCGGCCTCCCGTCGCAGGAGCGCGTTGATCTCGAGCTCCGGGGCGGCGACCACCTGTACATCAGGGCCGGCCATTTCGAGACCACGCTGCGGGGCATCGACGCCGAGGAGTTCCCGGCCATCCCTGCCGCGGGTGAGCGGCCCACCACGCGGATCAGCCAGCGGGTACTCCGCCGCGCGCTCGCCGAGGTGACCTTTGCGGCCGCGTCCGATGAAGCGCGCCCGATCCTGACCGGGGTGCTCACCCGCTTCGAGGGCGATCGCCTCACCCTGGCCGCGGCGGACAACTACCGGATCGCCATCACCACGATCCCGACCCTCGACGCCGTCGAGGAGACGAGCATCGTGGTCCCGGCCCGCTCGTATGCCGAGCTCGCCCGCGTCCTCGCCGACACGGACGACCCCGTCGAGCTGATCCTCTCGCCGCAGAAGAACCAGATCCTCTTCCACGTCGAGGGCGTGGACGTCGTCAGCCGGCTCATCGACGGCCAGTTCCCCAACTACCAGCAGGTCCTGCCGGCGTCGCATGCGACACGGGTGGAGGTGGACCGGGACGACCTCCTCAAGGCCGTGCGCCTCGCCGGGTACATCGCGAGCTCGTCCGCCAACATCGTGCGCATGCAGATTGCCCCGGAGGGAGCGGCCCAGGTGCTGGTGGCCGCCGCTGCCGAGGTCGGCGACCACCGCGGCCTCGTCGACGCCACCATCGAGGGCGACGGGACGACGATCGCCTTCAACGCGCGCTACCTGAGCGACGCCCTGCAGAACGTCGACACGGACCGCTTCGTGATCGAGCTGAACGGGCCGCTCGCGCCAGGCGTCTTCCGGCCGGCGGACGGGCGCGACTACACGCACGTCGTCATGCCGGTCCGGACGACGTCGTAAACGGCCACCCGGCGGCCGGAGGACCGGCCGCACCGGCCCCCGTGCGCACCTCGATCTCGGTGACCGACTTCCGCGGCTACGCGGTGCTGGCGGCGACGTTCGGGCCGGGCGCCCATCTCGTCTGGGGCCCGAACGCGGCCGGCAAGACGAGCCTGCTCGAAGCCCTCGTCGTCTGTGCGCGCGGCTCGTCCCACCGAACCCAGGTGGACGGCGAGCTGATCCGCTGGGGCGCCCGGTTCGCGCGGATCGAAACGCGGCGCGAGCTCCCCGGCCTCGACCCGCTCGAGCTGGACGTGACGCTGCTCCGGGACGGTCCCGCCGGGGGACGGAAGCGGATCCGGGTCAACGGGATCCCGCGCCGCACCTCCGGGCTGGCCGGGCTCATGCGGGTCGTCGTGTTTGGGCCGGAAGAGATGCTGCTCGTCGCCGGCCCGCCCTCCCTGCGGCGCGCCACCCTGGACGCGCTCGCCGCGCAGCGCATGCCCACGTATGTGGCGGACCTCGCCGCGTATGGTCGCGTGCTGGCCCAGCGAAACGCGCTCCTGCGGGCGATCCGCGAGGAGAGCGCAACGCCGGAGCAGCTGCCACCCTGGGACGCGAAGCTGATCGAATCCGGGGCGGCGGTCCTCGACGGACGGTGCCGGACGCTCGCCGAGCTAGCCGGGCCGCTCGCGGCAGCCCACGCGGAGATCGCGACCGACGAGGGGCACCTGTCCGTGACCTACGAGAGCAACGTGGTTCCGGGGTCCGCCGAGACGGCCGGGGAGGCCCTGGCCCGGCGGCTCGCGGAGACCGCCGAGAAGGAGGCCTGGAACGGGACGACCCTCGTCGGCCCGCACCGGGACGACGTCGCCTTCCGGCTCGATGGGCGCGACCTCGCCACGTTCGCCTCGCGCGGACAGCAGCGAACCGCCATCCTCGCCCTGAAGCTCGCCGAGCTCGATCTGCTGACCGCGCACGACGGGCGGCCCCCGCTCCTCCTCCTCGACGACGTCTTCAGCGAGCTCGACCCCGTGCGCCGCAGCCACCTCGTCCGCCGGATCGCCGGCCTGCCGCAGGCGTTCATCACGACGACCACGCTCGACGACGTGGACCCCGTCCTGCGGGCGATCGGGGCGGCCTGGGAGGTGGTCCCGGACGCGCTGCTGGGCCCCCGGCTCGTCGGGCCGCCGGCCGCCTGAAGGGCGTTCGATGTCCCCCGCACGACCCGACGACGACCGCCGCGTCCCGCGCAGGCGGCCGATCAGCCGCGTCGGCGACCTCCTCCCCGAGGCGGCGCGGGCCCTCGGCCTGGAGGAGCAGCTCCGGTGGGCGCGGGCGGCCGCAGCGTGGGAGCGGCTGGTGCAGGCGCGCGTACCGGCGGCAGCGGGCGGGTCCCGGGCGGTGCGCCTGGAGCGGGACGGCACCCTGATCGTCGATGTGGGCGCCCCGATCGTCGGCCAGGAGCTGGTCCTCCGTGCGGCCGAGCTCCTGGAAGGGTTCGCGGAGATGCCCGACGGGGTCCGGGCCGAGTCACTGCGGGTGGTGGTGGGCAGGGGTATCATCCGGTGACCCCGGCGGGCAACCTCGCCGCGCACTGCTGCCGTCCATCTCCGGCGTCACGCCAGCCCGCCCCCGAGCGTCAGGTCCGACGAATCGCATGGCCGTCCGACTGCAGATGAAGCTCGGCCTGGTGGCCGAGACCGAGCGGCTCGAGGACTCCCCGGACACCGTCGTCATCGTCGAGCCGACGATCGGCGCGACGGCCCGCTCCAAGGGGAGCCTCTTCCTCGTCGTGACCGGCGTCGGCAAGGGACGGCGACTGCGCGAGGCCGTCCGCCTCGTCGCCGACACCATCCAGGGCGAGTACTACTACGACGAGTCCGCGGGCCTCGTCGTCTGCCTCGAGAAGGCTGTCCGAGCGGCGAACCGCCGCCTCCTCGCCCAGCGGGACCGGCTCGCGCTCGGCGACGGGCCGACCGGTCCCATCGGGATCGGCCTGGCCGTGGTCCGGAGCAACGAGCTCTACGTGGTCACGACCGGTCCCGTGGAGGCCTACCTCGTCCGCCAGGCGCACCTCATGACCCTGCCCGACGCAGGGCGGGAGCGCGGCCTCCCGATGGAGGACCCGGCGCCGGTCGTCTGGCGGGGCGAGATCGCGGTCCGGGACTCGCTCGTCCTCGTCTCCACCAACGTCACGGCGAAGCTGGGCGCGGACGAGCTCAAGGATGCCGTCGTGACGCTGCACCCCCAGGCGGCGATGGAGCACCTGCATCATCGATTCGTCGCGGCCGGGGGCACGGGCAGCGACGCCGCGCTTGCTCTCGAGGCCGACGAGGTGCCGGCCACGGCCCAGCGCGGGCGACTGGTTCCGCTGCGCCCGGCCCAGCCGCTCGCCGGCCACCCGGACCGGTCGCCGATCCCCCTCGCGGATTCGGTCGGAGACGGGGTGGCCGCCGTTTCGTCGAGGGCCACCCGGGCACGCAGCGCGGCCGGCAGCGCGCTCGCCAGGCTCGTCGGGCGGGCCCAGGACATCCTCCCTCGGCGGGGCGCCCGGTACCGGCGGGTCACGCCCGCCGCAACCCGCCGCGAGACCCAGCGGCGAGCCGCCGTCGCCGCGCTCGCGTTCGTGGGCATCGCCGCCGTGCTCGGCCTCGGCCTGTGGGTGGTCGGCGGGTCGGGCGGCACCACCCAGATCCCGCAGATCAACGCCGGCGAGAAGGCCCTGGCGGCCGCGAAAGACGACGTGCGGCTGGTGTTCGACAACGGGACCGACCTGATCGCTGCCGATCCGCAACGCGCCGAGCAACTGCTCAAGGACGCCCTGACGAACGAGACGGCTGCGGCCACGGCCGGGACCCCCGCGTCGGTCGTGGGGCCGCTGCGCTCGCGAACAACGGCAGGGCTGGACCGGCTGTACGGGGTCGTGGAGGTGGCGCCGCAGGCCGCCTTCTCGTTTGCCTCGCAGAACCCGCCGTTCGACCTGGCCGGGCTCGTCCAGGGGCCGGACGGGGCGCCGTACGTCCTGGACCGCACCACGAGGGCCGTCTACCGGATCGACCTGCGGGCACGCAAGGCGGTCCCGATCATCAAGGCCGGCCAGGCCGTGGCGAGCGCCGGGATCAAGGTCGGCGTGCCGCGCCTCCTCGCCGTCGGGGGGCCCGACCTGCTCGTCCTCGACGACAAGAACATCCTCTGGCGCTGGCGCCCGACGGACACGACGGGGAAGGGCGTCCTGCTCCGGCTCCCGGTCCAGGAGTCGGCCTCCTGGGGCAACGACATCCTCGGCATCGGCACCTTCGTCGCCAACTTCGACGCCGCGCTCTACAACCTGTACGTCCTGGAGCCGTCGCAGCAGCAGATCCTCCGCTACACCATGCTCGCCGACGGGTCGAGCTTCCCCGCAGCGGCAACCGGCTACCTCGCAACACCCCAGGACATCAGCAAGGTGACGTCGATGTATATCGACGGCGAGATCTACCTGGCCGACAACGGCATGGTCGAGCGACTCGTCGGTGGGAGCTCCGGCGGCTGGTCGCTCGCATCCCCGGGCGACGACGTCCTCCGCCCCATCCGCACCTACACCCTCGTCGACTCGCCTGACCCACGTCGCCAGGGGACGCTGTATGTCTATGACGCCGCGAACGGGCGCATCCTGGCGTTCGACAAGCTGACCGGGGCGTACGAGGCCCAGTACCGGCCCGCGGGCGGGAGCCCGGCGTGGAGCCAGATACGCGCCTTCTACGTGCAGCCGGGCGCCACGGGGCAGGCGCCGGCGATCTTCTGGATCGACGCCACCACCCTCGGCACGGCGATCCTCGAGCCGGTCCCGGCGGTGACGCCGGGCAGCTCGCCGGGCGCGAGCCCGGCGGCTGGCGGGACGCCTGGTCCCTCGAGCCGGCCGTCAGTCAGGCCGAAGGCCTCGGCGACGCCCAGGCCGACCAAGGCCCCGTAGCCCCCGGGGGGCGACGGCCGTCCGACCCCGGGCGCCCGGCCAACCGCCGGACGGATGCAAGGTGGGATAATCCCGCCATGGCCGGCCGACTCGTCGAGATGTCCGTCGAGAGCGTGCGGGTCCACATGCTCTCGACCCAGCACGTGGTCATCCTCCGCGAGCTCGAGCGCGATCGCTACCTGCCCATCTGGATCGGCCCGTGGGAGGCAAGCGCGATCGCCATGAAGCTCCAGGGCCAGGCGCCGGAGCGGCCGCTCACCCACGACCTTCTCGCGACGATCCTCGACCTGCTCGGGGCGACCGTGCGCGAGGTGATCATCTCCGACCTCGCCGACGACACCTTCCGCGCCCGGATCATCCTGGAATCGGGTGGGCGGCCGGTCGAAGTCGACTCCCGGCCCTCGGACGCGATCGCGCTCGCCGTTCGAACGGGCGTCCGCATCTTCGCCGCCGAGGACGTGCTCGACCGTGCCGGCGTCGAACCCGAGCACGGGGCACAGGGCGCCGGGGACGAGGGGCCGATCGACGAGTCGAAGCTCTCCGTCTTCCGCGACTTCGTGAATTCCCTGGACGTGGACCCGGGCGCCGACGAGCGACGCGAGAGGCCGCCGCGCGAGTGACGGGGCGCAGCCCCGGGCCCGGAACGTGTTCCCGCTCGCGGGTGGCACCCCGGGGACGGCGTCAGCGGACGATGGCCGAGCCCCGCGCGAGCGCTCCCTTCCGGTTCGCCCAGAGCCGGAGGCGCAGGCTCCAGAAGTCCACGACCGAACGCCAGATCACGGCAAGCTTCGCGCCCGTCTGTGAGCCCGCGGTCCGCGGGTAGTGGTCGACCCCCACCTCGACGACCCGCCGGCCCGCCGCCTCGAGCTTGATCAGCAGCTCCGCCGAGAAGAACGCCCCGCCGGACTCTACGAGGACACCGGCCAGTGCATCGCGCCGGAAGAGCTTGCAGGCGCAGTCCACGTCGCGGACCCGGAGCCTGAAGAAGATCCGGTTGGCGAGCCGGTACAGGCGCGCATAGAGGGTCCGGATGGCCGGATCCGCCCGCCGGATCCGGAAGCCGACGACCGCGTCGGGGAGATCCGGGCCTGCCAGGCGGGCCGTCAGCCGCCCGAGGTCCACCACGTGGAACTGCCGGTCGCCATCGGTGAACGCGACCAGGCCGTACCGGGCGGCGCCGAAGCCGGAGCGCAGCGCTGCGCCGTAGCCGAGGTTCGTCGCGTGATGAACCACCTGGACGACGCCCGGGTTCGCGGCTGCGAGCCGGTCGGCGATCTCGGCCGTCCGGTCCTTCGATCCATCGTCGACTGCGATGATCTCGAAGCGGTCGGCGAGCGCGGGCAGTGCCGCCAGCGCCTCCTCGACGAGGCCCTCGAGGTTGGCCTCCTCGTCGTGGGCCGGGAAGAAGTAGGAGAGCTCGGGGACGCGAGCCGTCGAAGCAGGAGGCGCGGCTGCAGCCCGGGTCATGGCCCTATCGTAGCCGGGAGGCGAATCGCTGCGACCGGGCCCACGACACGCAGGAGCGCCTGCAGGCCCCCGGGATCGGGCATCGGTTCCACCTGCCAGCGCTGCTCGAGGTCCGGCAGGTCCTCGTCGCGCCGCACCAGGTAGACGGGCCGCGTGCCAAGGTTCGCACGGATCACGTCGTCCACGCTTCCCAGGTTCGCGTCGAGCCGCGTGCGATCGTCGATCACGCTGACGTCGGGACGCTCGCCCAGGATCAGCTGGCGGTACCAGAGGGGCGTCGAGTAGTCCCACCACGTCACGAGCACGGCGTGCGGCTCGACGACCTGCAGCGCCCAGTGGCTCCAGTCGGCGGCCTGCGTGTCGGTCGACTGGTCCACGGCGAGCCGGGTGGCCGGGGCGGCGATGACCGCCGGACCGACGAGAGCGACGCAGGCGACGCCGCTCAGGACCAGCCGCACCGCGGCGGCGTGCCTCCCCGCGTCGTCGGGGCTCACGAACAGCTGCGCCTCGACCGCGTCGGCGACCGCGCCGGCGGCGATCGCGAGCCAGCTCACCGCGATCAGGATCGGGCCGAGGTAGTAGCGGTCGATGTCGGCGTTGGTGTAGGAGATCGCGAACCAGCACGTCATTGCCAGCCAGGTGGCGGAGAGGAGGGCATACCGGGGCCGCCGGATGGCGGTCACCAGGAGGCTCGCCGGGACGAGCGCGACGAGCGGCCCGACCTGCGCCGTCGCCAGGCTGACCAGGGCCCCCGCCTTGCCGGCAAGGTCCGTGAAGAGCCCGCCGAGCGCGCCGGTGAACTGCAGCCCGAGGGCCACGTACCAGAAGCCGGCCCACGTGTCCGGGTGCCCGTAGACGAGCGGCGCGCCCATCGCCGCCCGGATCGGAAGCTCCAGGTAGACGAGCGCGGCCGTGCCGAAGAGGGCGGCGGCGCAGCGGCCGACCAGGCCCCCCCGCCGCCATGCGCCCCGGTCGACGGCGAGGATGAAGAGGGCGATCCCCGGCGCGAGCAGGAAGGTGAGCGCCTGGTTGCCCACGGCGACGCCGTACAGCGCAGCCGCGGCGACCAGCCAGCGGTCCGCGTCCGACCGGACGGCTCGCGCCCGCTTCTCCCAGCCGACGAGCAGCACGAGCAGCCCGGCGACCAGGGCGAGGTGGAGCATGTGCGGGTCGGCGAACGACCCGACGCGCCACGGGATCGGCGTCAACGCCAGGAGCATCCCGGCCCCGGCCGCCACGAGCGTCCGGCCCGTCAGCTGGCGGACCAGCACGACTGTCAACCCACTCGACACCCCGAGCGTGATCGCCGAGAGCAGGTTCATCCGCAGGGCCGGCTCGCCGATGGGCGCCAGCAGCAGGTTCGCCAGCCAGCCCAGCAGCACGTAGCTCGGGTAGCCGGTGGGATGCGCCGTGCCCAGCACGGGGGCCACCACCTGGAACTCGCCGGTGTCCCAGAGGCCCTGGCCGGGAAGCAGCGTCGACCGGGCGAGCGCGAACGCGACCACGCCGACGAGCACGGGCGCAGCGACGCTCGCCAGCGCGATCCGGCGATCCAGCTCCCCCCTTCGCTTGCCGGCGATCACCAGCCGAGCACCCTGGCCCACACGAGCCCCCAAGCCTGCACGACGACGGAGGCCGCGATCAGGCCGCCGACGAGCAGCCCGCCACGGCGCGTGCGGGCGCCATGGCGGGCCACGAGCCGCTCTGCGCCGAGGGCGAGCGGGACCAGCAGGAACGGCGCGAAGTCGAGGCTGAACCGGTAGCCGAACTGGACCCAGCCCTGCGAGAAGTGCATCAGGTTGGCGACCGCGATGGCGAGCGTCGCGAGGAAGGCCCCCACGACCCTCCGGTCACGCAGGAGTGGCAGCGCGGCGGCGGCCAGGAGCCAGGCCGGGCTGGTGAGCAGCAGGCTCATCCCGACCGGGTTGGGCACCAGCCAGGAGCACCCGGCAGCGCTCCAGATCTCGCGCGGAACGCCGGCGTCGCAGGCGGGCAGCACGTCCGGAAGGCCGCCCAGCATGATCCCGAGGTTCTGGGGGATGTAGCGGAGGTCCTCCAGTGCCCATGCCCCGTTGTAGTGGAGCTCGGGGTAGGCCCACACCTCGTAACGGTAGAGCGCCTCGTAGATGGAGTTGAACGGCGTCCCGCTCACCGCGAGGTTGTACAGGAGCAGCGCTCCGACCGGGATCGCCATGCCGAGCCCCGCGCTGACGGTCCGTCGTGTCCACGAGCCGCCCCCGCCGACGAAGAGAAGGAACACCGCCCCGAAGACCACGGTCAGCCGGCTCGTCACCGCGAGACCCAGGAGAAGGCCGGCGGCGACCTGGCGCCAGTCGAGGAGGGGGCGAGGCGCGCCCGCGTCGAGCGCGGCCGTCCGGCCGTCGGCATCGAGCGCGAGCCCGACCGCGCCGAGCGCGAGCCCGACCGCGACCACGTGCGCTATGTACCACGTCGTGCCGAGCGACGAGGCATACCAAAGCGCCGTCCCGGCCCCCAGGAAGACCGTGAGGGCGGCGCGAAGCCCGGCGCGGACCGGCAGCCTGCCAAGGAGCCAGTAGGCGAGCCCGACGTCCATCGCACCGAGCAGGACGGACAGGAACGTCTCGTCGGTGGCCATCCCCCAGATCGCCACGAACGGGAGGAGGATCACGGCCGGCAGGGGCGGGAACGGGATCATCCCGCGGCCCGTCTCGTTCCCGGCGGCGTCGAGAACGGGGACGACGTCATTGAAGAAGTCGTTGCCCGGCGAGGTGCCCGTCGCCGGGACCGGGAAGCGGATGGAGGCCTGGCCGTGGAGGAAGGCGTCCGCCTGCCAGACGAAGTGGTTGTAGACCGTCGGCCACCAGGGCCGGGTGAGGAGATACAGGGCCAGGAACAGGACCATGAGGCCCAGCCCCACGGCGAGCGGGGAACGAGGCCGCGAGGCGGCTGCCCGGGCCGGCCGAGGGGCAAGGTCGTCCGAGCCCTCGGCTATACTCCGGTTCACCTCAGCGCTCGATCACGGAGGCCGTTCCCCTTGGCTGGCCCCGCACCGGGCGAGCGGGCGCGGGCGGGCGAGCAGGCCCGGGTGCGGCTTCGGGACGTTGCCGTCCCGCTCGGCGTTCTTCTCGCGCTCGGCCTCGTCCTTCGGCTCATCATCGCATACGCCGTCCTGCCCGGGTCCGGCTTCAAGGTGGACGTCGGCTCCTTCAACGGCTGGGCCGTGGAGCTCGCCCGGAACGGGCCGTTCGGGATCTACGGCCGCGGGATCTTCATCGACTACACGCCCGGGTATCTCTACGTCCTGTGGGGTCTCGGCCTGGTGGCCCAGCTCCTGGGCGGGCCGGGCGCCGCGCCCGGCGATCTCCTGAAGCTGCCGGCGATCCTGGCCGACCTGGGGCTCGCGGTCGCCGTCTTCCAGCTCGCCGCCGATCTCGGTGCGCGCCGGCGGGCCGCGCTCGGCGCCGCCGCCCTGGTCCTGTTCGTCCCGGTCACCTGGTTCGACAGCGCGATCTGGTCCCAGGTCGACTCGGTCGGGACGCTGGTGCTCCTTCTCGCCGTGCGCGAGCTGTGGCGCGGACGCGACGAGCGAGCCGCCCTGCTCACGACCGTCGCGGCGATCATCAAGCCCCAGTTCGGGATCCTCATCCCCCTGGCTGCCGTCCTGATCCTGCGCCGAAACCTGGTCACCCGGCCGCCCGGCCACGGACCCCGCCGCGTGCTGACCACGACGCTCGTCGGGCTGGTCACCGCCCAGCTCCTGTGCGCCCCCTTCGGACTGACGATCGTGGGCCTGCTCCACCAGATCGTCGACACCGCGGCGGGCTACCCATGGCTGACCGTCAACGCGTTCAACCCGTGGGCGCTCGTCAGCCAGGCCGGGGCGGGGCTTGCCCTCAACGGGACCTGGATCCGCGACGCCACGCAGGCCGGCGCCGACGGCGGGCCGGGCTTCCTGGTCTTCGGGATCCCGGCGATCGTGGTCGGTACTGCCCTGCTGCTCGGCATGATCGGGTTCCTGGCCGCCGTCATCTGGCGGCGCGACGACCGGCGGACCTTCCTCGCGGCCCTGGCGGTGCTTGCGATCGCCTTCTTCGTCCTGCCGACCCGCGTCCACGAGCGCTACCTCTTCCCGTTCTTCGCGCTCGGGGCCGTGCTCGTGGCGGTGAGCCCGCGCTGGATCGGGGTCTATCTCGCGCTGGCGGCTGCGAATACGGCCAACCTCTACGGCATCCTGACCGAGCCGTTCTACGCGAACCTCGGGCTCGGACCGATGCTCGACGCATTCGGCGGCCTGGGATCCCAGCTCGGCGACGCGGCGCGCTCATGGGGCGGGGTCACCGCCGCGGCCGCCGTCCACGCAGGGGGCCTGCTCACGGGGCTGGCGTTCCTGGTTCACCCGGCCCCCGAGGAGGTCGACGCCACCGCCGCGCTGATCGCGGCCGACGACGACGCGCCGCCGGCCGGGGAGGCGCCCGCTCCGCGGGGAGCGCTGGCCGATGCGCCCGCAGAGGGCGGGCCCGGTGACGCTCCCCCGGTGGGTGGGCTCGGCCTCGGAGCGGCGCTGGGCCGGGCGGCCGGCGGCGCGCGCGCCCTCGCCGGGCGGGCAGCCTTCGATCGCTCGCACCTTCTCGATCGCGAGGGCGGCGGCACGCTCGACCGGCTCGACCTCTGGTTCATCGTCGTGATCGTCGTCGCGTCGCTCTTCCTGCGGACCTTCCGGCTGGGCGAGCCCCTGCGGATGCACTTCGACGAGGTCTATCACGCGCGCACGGCCACCGAGTTCCTGCAGGACTGGCGCTACGGCGAACCGCACGCGATCTACGAGTGGACCCACCCGCACCTGGCCAAGTACGTCATGGCAGGCGGGCTGGTCGCGGTCGGGGACGACACGGTCACCGCCACGAGCGCGCTCGGCGTGCCGGTGACGGACGTCGCCATCGAGGAGGGCTGGTCCGACCCGGCAGCGGCCGGCGGGGGCCAGGCCGAGGGCAACCGGCTGTACGTCGCGACGGGTGCCGGCATCCGCGTCTACGACCTGCAGACGCGCGAGCTCCTCGTCACCCTCGCGCTGCCCGGCGCGCAGGCGGTCGCGGTCGACGCCACGGGGCATCGGCTCTTCGTCGGCACGGCCTCGGGTGACATCCTCGCCCTCGACACGTCCGTCGGCGCCGCCGCCGTGCGGGCCGCAGCGACCGGCGGGGCGCTGCGGCCCGCCCTCGTCCCGCTCGGGTCCGCGGGGGGCCCGGTGACGCGGCTGTGGGTCACGGACGATGGCGCGACGGTGCTCGCGGCGACCCCCGGCGACACGCTCGTCTCGCTCGACGCGGCAACGGGGGCACGGCTCGCCTCGGTCATCCTGGCGGGCCGCTCGGAGGTTGCCGATGCCGGCACCGTCGCCGCGCTCGTGGCGGACCCGGCGAGCGTGACCGACCCGACGTTCGTCGCCGCCCAGCTCTCCAGGATCCTGGGCGGCACGACGGCAACCTACGAGCAGCAGCTCCGCTCGAAGGCGTCGCAGGTGGTCATCTCGACTGCCATCTCCGCCCAGAGGACGCAGATCGACGCCGCCATCGCGAGCGGGGCGCTCGCCGGGCTGAGCGACACGAGCCTCTCCCAGGTCGCGGTGTCCGATGCCGCCGGCGTGACGTTCATGGAGCCGACGAGCGGCGCGGTGACCGGGCAGGTTCCGCTGGCCGGGGGCGCCACGAGCGTGGTCGCGGCCCCGGGCCTCGACTCGCCCTTCCTGTACGCGGCGACCGGGTCGTCGCTGGCCGTGATCGGGACCCCGGCGGACGGGAGCGCGCCGACCCTCTCGCAGAGCGTCTGGATGCCCGCCGCCATCAGCCGCGTCACCTATGACGCGGCGAGCCAGATGATCCACGCGCTCGGCCGGACGATGGACGGCACGGGCTGGACCGTCTACGTCGTGGAGCCGCGCGGCAACAGCGTCTTCGCGGACGCCCGCCTGCCGTTCGCGCCCGCCGCCTGGGCCACCGACGTCAACCCGGACGTGCCGGCCACGGACCGCGAGCAGATCCTGGTGTTCGGGGCGACCGGCCAGGCGGCCTCCGTCGACATCGGCCAGCACGCGTTCGCCTGGCGACTCCCGGGCGTGATCCTCGGCGCGCTGATGGCCGGGCTCCTCTTCCTGCTTGCGCGGATCCTGTTCCGTCGGCGCTCGGTGGCCGTGCTTGCCGGCATCTTCGGCCTGCTGGACGGGATGTTCTTCGTCCAGCAGCGCATCGGCATGAACGACACGTACGTCGCGTTCTTCATCGTTGCCGCCGTCACGCTGTTCGCGGCGATCTGGACGGGGGCGTGGCGCTGGCGCGGGGCGTTCTGGGTCGGGATGCCGGTCGTGGGACTTCTGCTCGGGCTCGCCATGGGGTCCAAGTGGGTCGGACTCTATGCGCTCGCTGCCGTCGCGCTCCTGCTCCTGGTCCGGTCGGCGCTCGGACGGGTCGTGGTCGTCCTCGGCCTCGCCGGCGCGACGGCCGTGCTCGGGTACATGGCCGTCTCGGTCCCGGCCGGCGCGACGTCCGGAGGCAACCTTGCCTTCCTCGCCATCATGATCGGGCTGACCCTCGCGGCCGCCGCGGTGACGGTGCTCCACCCGATCGCGTGGTCGGTCGAGGAAGTCTGGATCGCGGTCGCCGGGCCCGCCGCGGCCGGGGCTCTGGTGGCGCTGGTGGCGATCCCGCTCGCTCTCGGGCCTGCGGCGCTCGCGCTCGCGCTCGGCTGCTTCGGCATCTCCGCGCTGGCCGCCGGGGCCTTCTGGCTCGCGGGACGGCTCGGCTTCGGCCCGCTCGCGCCGCCGATCGCACCCGACGATCCCGCGGCATTGCTCGGCCCGCCTGCGCCCCCTCCGGATGGCTGGCTCCGCCCGGGCTGGCGCCGGGGCCTGCCCGTGGCCTGGGCGGGAATCTCGCTGGGGGCGATCCCGGCCGCGGTCTACGTCGCCCTGTACCTGCCCTGGGTGGCCCTGGGCAACCGCCTGACGTCCTCCTGGCCGCCGGGCAACACGGGCCAGACGCTGCTCGACCTCACCAAGGCGATGTACGACTACCACAACAACCTCCGGGCGACCCACCCGGCCGCGTCGCCCTGGTGGGCCTGGCCGCTCGACCTCAAGCCGGTCTGGTTCTTCCAGCAGTCCTTCGGCGGGTCGATGTCGGGCGCCATCTACGACGGCGGCAACCCGGTCATCTGGTGGCTCGCCATCCCGGCCATCGCCTTCGTCGCCTGGCAGGCCTACCGGCGCAGGAGCCTCGGGCTGGGGCTCATCTCGGTCGTGATTGCCTTCACCTGGCTCTCCTGGGCGCGGATCGATCGGGCCACGTTCGAATACCACTACTACGCCACGGTCCCATTCGTGATCCTCGGCCTGGCCTATTTCGTGGCGGAGCTCTGGCACGGTCCGTCGGCCCGGACATGGCTGCTGGCCCGGGGCGCCGCCGCAGCGGCGCTCCTCGTCCCGGTTGTCCTCTGGTTCGGCAAGAGCCCGCTGTGCGGGCTCGCCGGCGTCGAGCGGGTCGACCCCGGTTCCCAAGCGTGCACCGCCGCCGCGTCCCTGCCCTTCTCGCTGACGGCCCAGGTCGTCGGCCTCATCGTCGTCCTCGCGGCCGGCGCGGGGCTCCTGGTCTGGCAGCTGGTCCGGCTCGACCGGCTGGTCCGGGCGGGCGCGGACCGGGCCGCGGCTGCAGCGGGCTCACGCCGAATCGTCGCGACCGGGCTCATTGCCCTCGCCTGCCTCGTTGCGGCGGCCGTCCTGCTCCCGGTGACCCCGCTGGTCCAGACCCCGAGCATCCCGGGCGAGCTTCTCTCGCTGCTCCTCCTGCTGGTCCTCGGGCCGCTCGCCTGGCTCGTGTGGACGGCCCGCTCGCCGCGCCGGTTCGCCGTCGGCGTCGTGCTCGCCTCGGCCGTGGCGTTCGTTGCGTTCTACCCGAACTGGTCAGGGCTGCCGCTCCCGAACGGCGTCTTCAACTGGTATCAGGGCCTCCTGCCGACGTGGCTCTACCCGTTCCAGTTCGCCGTGAACACGGACGCGCCGTTCACCGTGTCGTTCGCCAGCCCGTGGCCGCTGCTCCTGCTCGCCGCGGTGCTCGTCTCGGTCCTGATCGTGGGGTACAGCGCCTGGGTGTGGCGCATCGCGATCGCCGAGCGACTGGCCGACGAGGCCGCGCCTGCCCTGCTGTCGGAGCCGCCCGCAGCGCCCGCAGCGCCCGAGTGGCCGGAAGCGCCCGAGGCGCCCGCAGCGCCCGAGCCGCCACGAACCTGACGGGGCCGGTCAGCCGACGACGCCGGCCCGCGGGTCCGGCGGAACGTCGGCGCGGAACCCGTCCGGCAGGGCGCCCTGCGCCGCGAGGCGCCGGATCACGAACCCGTAATAGGCCTCCACCCGGGCCGCGATCCGGTCCCAGCCGAACTCGGCGACGCGCTCGAGGCCACTCGCCTCCATCCGCGCACGCAGGTCCGGGTCGTCGACGAGCCGGAGGATCGCCTCGGCGAGCGGGCGTGACTCGCCGGGCGGCACGAGGAGCGCCTGCTCGCCCCGCTTGACGACACCCTTGTAGCCGTGGATGTCGCTGCAGACGATCGCCGTCCCGGCGGCCATCGCCTCGAGGAGAACAATCCCGAACGACTCGCGGCCGGTCGCCGGCGACACGTAGACATCGGCCGTCCTGAAGAGCTGGACTTTGTCGCTGTCCGACACGCGGCCCAGGAACTCCACGTCGGGCAGGCGCCGGGTCATCACGTAGCGGCGTGCCTCCCGCTCCTGCGGCCCGGAGCCGACCACCAGGAGCCGGCAGTCGCGGCCGCTCTTGCGCAGGATCCGGTAGGCCTTCAGGAGCGGAAGCAGCCCCTTGCGGGCCTCGAACCGGCCGACGAAGAGGATGTTCGGGCGGCCGTCCTGCCAGCGCGCGATCGGGACCGCGTGCGCGAACCGGGCGAGGTCCACGCCGTTGGGGATCACCTTGTAGTCGCCGGGCAGGTAGCGGTCCGCGAAGTGCCGGGCGGCCGCGCTGACCGCGATCCGGCCGTGGATATGCCGGGCAACGGGTCGCAGCAGCCTGCCGCCCAGCTGGTAGCCGGGCGCGTACCCGGAGTAGGCGTGGAACGTGGCGATGTTGACGCTTCGGGACTCGCGCAGCGTGAACACGGCGAGGAGGGGCACGAAGGGCTCGTGAAAATGAAGGAGGTCGAACTGCTCGCCGTCGAGGACTGCCTGGATCTGGCTGCGATAGCGGGGCGAGACCGTGATCGTCCCCATGGACCCGTTCGACGGCACGGAGAAGCCTTTCCCGATCCGGATGACGTCGCCCTCGGAGCTGCGCTGGAGGCCGTGGCTGGCCGTCAGGATCCGGACGTCGTGGCCGCGGCCACGCAGCGCCTCGTACAGGTGCCCGACATGGTCGTTGACGCCCCCTGGGAGCGGGTACACGTACGGGGTCACGAGCCCGATCTTCACGGCGCGTCCTCGTGAGGGGGCGCGCCGCTCCCGGCGTGCTCGGGGCGGGGCGGCCGGAAGCGGCCGCCCGGGTAGCCCAGGTCGCGGCCGGTGCCATCGCGCCGCACGCGGCCGCCAACCTCCGCGCGCATGTCGCGGCTGTACTTGCGGAGCTGCCTCCCGAAGGTCGGAAGCTGCGAGGTGGTCCGGTGGAAGGATCCCTCCCAGCCGGTCGTCCCGGCGATGATCGCCGCCCGCACGTCGTCGGCGGTTCGTCCGGGGAACGTGGTGAACCCGGTGCCGATCGCGGCTGCCTCGTGGGCGTCGCTGTTGCCGACCGTCGCCAGGCCGTGCGCCGTGGCGAACGCGCCGACCCGGTCGTGCACGAGCCGACCGAATGTCGTGGGGTTGAATGCCTCCAGCGCGTCGGGCCGGACGCGCGCATCGCCGGCGGTCACGAGTCGCCGGAGCGTCCAGCCCTGCGCGCAGAGCGGGTAGGGGAACAGTGGGTGGGCCGGGATCGCGAGGCCGCCCTGCTCGTGGACCTCGCCGATCGTCGTCCGCATCGAGCGGAAGGGCCTCACCCGCTCCTCGAGGAAGAGGGCCAGGAGATGTCCCTCGAGCGTCGTGATCTCCTCGCCGACGACGATCTCCAGGCGGAGGCCCCGCGCCCGGGCCATCGCGCGGGCCGCGATCGCACCGTCGATCCGCTCGTGGTCCGCGATGCCGAGGACGTCGAGGTCCTCCGTCGCCAGCACGTGGGCGAGGATCGTCTCGATGTCGTCGAGCCCGTCCGAGGCGAGGCTGTGGACGTGCAGGTCGGCGCGGCCGTGCGGCTCCGACGGGTCGGGTCCGCCGACCGATCGCAGCGTCGTTCCGCCGTCGCTCACGGCCGGGCCGCCAGGCCGAGATCCGGCCAGATCGGGAAGAAGACGGCCCACCACTGTTCGGGGGCGTCGGCGATGAAACGCTCGAACACGGCGACCTCGTCGGCAAGAAGGGCCTCGACTCTGGCGCGACGGGCGCCCGGCCCGGCGGCGAGGGCGCCGCTCGGCGGCGCGATCGTCTCGAGCCGGCCGGCATAGCGCTCCCCGCGGAGACGGCGAACGGCCGCGACGTGGATCGGGGCTCCCGACTCGAGGGCGAGGAGGGCGGCCCCGACGGGCAGCGGCGCGGGCGATCCGAAGAACGGGACGGAGACACCGCCCCCGATGATGTCGCGGTCGCCGATGACGCCGACGAGCTCGCCCCGGCCGAGCGCCGCGCGGAGCTCGCGCCGTGCCGCGTCGAGCGTGACGAGGCGAACGCCCGAGGCGGAGCGGGCCCGTGCCACGAACGCCTGCAGCGCCGGGTCGTCGAGCGTCTCCATGGGCGCGGTGATCGGCGTGTCGAGGCGGGTGAGCAGGATGGCCTCGGTCGCCTGGAGCGACCCGAAGTGGAGGGAGGCAAAGATCGCGGGCCGGACGCCGAAGGCGGCGTCGACCGCGGCGGGCGTCTCGATGCGGGTTCGAGCCGGTGCCTCGCGGACCACGGCTGCCCCCCGGATCAGCTCCGCGTACGTCCTGGCTGCATGCCGGTAGGCGGCCCGGACCAGGCGCTCCAGCGCAGCGGGATCGTCCGCGGCGGCCTGCGCCCGGGCTCCCGCCATCCCCGTTGCGGCGAGGTGCGCGACGACGCGCCCGAGGTTCGCCCGCGCCTGGGCGGCCCGCGCCGGCGTCGCCCGGTACCAGAGCTCGCCGACCGCGTCCGCGAGCCCTCCGGCCACGGCTGCGGGCAGGCGTGTCGCAAGCCAGCTGACGACGTCGAGGAGACCGACGCGCAGCCGCTGGATCGCCGTGGGGCGACGCGGGGCGCCGGCTGCCCGTGGGCCGCTCATGCTTCCGCCACCGGCTCGCCCGCCGGCGCCGAACCGGAACCGGTGGGCGCGCCGGGTGCCGAAACGGCCCCGGGCGCCATCCCGCCGAGCGACTCGAGCCGGGCGATCTCGGCGGGATCGTCCGGCCACATGGGCTTGAACACGCACCACTGCTCGGGCGCCAGCCGGATGCCGGCCTCGATCGCGGTGGCGATCTCCTGCGTCGCTCGGACGATCTCGGCCGGCTCGTCCGACGCCGCCGTGATCGTCGACCCCACGTTCGTGAGATGGCGGCCATCGGTGCGGATCACCCAGAACGGGAGGATTGCCGCGCCCGTCCTGGCCGCCAGGACGGCGGGCCCGGCCGGGAACCGGGTCCAGGCGCCGAAGAAGCGGACCGGGATGCCGTCCGGCCGGTAGCCCCAGTCAACCAGCAGCGCGACGATCTCGTGCCGGTGGAGGACCCGGAAGACCTCCCGGAGATTCCGCCACGGGATCTGCCCGACGCCCCAGCTGCGTCGCTCACGGTCGAGGTGTTCGAACAGCTCCTCGTAGGCAGTGTCGTCGGCGACGGCGTGCATCGGCCAGCCGCGCCCGGCGAGGCCGGCCGCGGCTGCCTCGTTGTTGCCGAGGTGCGCGCCCACGACGATCAGGCCCTTCGACTCGAGCCACGTCCGGTGGAACGGCTCGGCGCCGGTCTCGGAGATCTGGGCGATCCGCTGTGCCTGTGACATCCGCGACAGGCGCATCAGCTCGAGGACCCAGCGGACCTGGTTCCGGTAGACCGCCCGGGCAAGCCGCCCGACCCGGGGATCGCCCCGCGGGATGCCGAGGACGTGGGCCGCGTTGGCGCGGACGTACCGTCGCCGGGCTGGCCACGCCCAGTACAGGCCCACCGCGATCCACCCGCCGACGCGCGTCGCCGGCCCGAGCGGGAGGCGGGCGAGGACCCACGCTCCCGCGCGGTACGCGAGCACGGCGATCCGTGCCCGGATGCGCCGCCCCTCGGCCTCCCTGCGATGGGGAGCCCGGAGGGCTCCGGGGGTGGCGCGGGACCCGGCCCGGGCCTCGGGTCCCGGCACCCGGTCGGTGGCGCCGGGAGCACCGGGGACCAATGTCACTTCGCGGCAGCCCTGGCGGCGGCCCTGGCGACCGTCCGGAGATTCCGGGCCACCGGCTTCTCGGTCCCGACCAGCGTCTCGTTGTCATCGCCGCGGATGAACGCTTCGACGCGGTTGAACGCGATGTCGTCGTGGATCTGCTGCGGCGGGCTCTTCATGAAGTAGCTGGACGGCGCCACGAGGGTGCCCTTGAGCCCACGGTCCAGGCCGAGCTTCAGGCAGCGGATCGCGTCGGTGATCACACCGGCGGAGTTCGGGCTGTCCCAGACCTCGAGCTTGAGCTCGGCCTTCAGCGGCACGTCGCCGTAGGTCGTGCCCTCCATGACGATGTAGCAGTACTTCCGATCCTTCAGCCAGGGCACGTAGTCCGACGGGCCGACGTGGATGTCGGACTCGGCCATCTCGTAGTCGAGCATCGAGGTGACCGCATTCGTCTTGCTGATCTTCTTGGACTCCAGCCGCTCGCGCTCCAGCATGTTCAGGAAGTCGGTGTTGCCGCCGAAGTTCAGCTGGTAGGTCCGGTCGAGGCGAACGCCGCGGTCCATGAAGAGACGCGTCATGACGCGGTGCGTGATCGTCGCGCCGACCTGGCTCTTGATGTCGTCGCCGATGATCGGAAGGCCTTCCTCGGCGAACCGGCGCTGCCAGTAGGGCTCGCGGCCGATGAAGACGGGGATGGCGTTCACGAAGCCGACGCCGGCCTTGAGGGCCTGCTCGACGTACCACTTCGTGGCCTCCTCGCTGCCCACGGGAAGGTAGGAGACCACCACGTCGACCTCGCGGTCGCGCAGGATGCCGACCACGTCGGCGGTCGGGCCGGGCGCCTTCTCGATGACCTGGCTGAGGTACTTGCCGAGGCCGTCGTGGGTCATCCCGCGGTCCACGGTCACGCCGATGTGCGGGACCTGCTGGAACACGTAGGTGTTGTTCTGGCCGGCGTAGATCGCCTCGGAGAGGTCCTTCCCGACCTTCGTCTTGTCGATGTCGAAGGCCGCCACGAACTCGATGTCGCGGATGTGATAACCGCCGAGGTTGACGTGCATGAGGCCCGGAACGGCCTCGGTCTCCTTCGCGTTCTCGTAGTAGTAGCGCCCCTGGACGAGGCTGCTGGCGCAGTTCCCCACGCCGACGATCGCCACGCGGATCTTGCCGTCCCTGCGCTTCGCTCCGGCCCAGGAGCCGGTCGGATTCGCCCCGTCGCCGTTGTCGTTGCTGCTCACGCCGTTCGTGCTCCCATGCTTCGGGTCCTTCTTTGCCATTGGGCTGCCTTCTGCCTCCGGTGGAAATGGGGTGATGGGTGGATCGAGGATGATTCGGTGGTCAGCTCGGGCGTTCGCGCGCCTCCGCCGCGGCCTGCCCGCGCACGTGCAGGACGCGCTGGATGACCGTGATCGTGGCGCCGACCGCGATGATCGCGAGCGCGGCGGCAAGGAAGATCGAGCCCGCAGCGTCGAGCGCGGACGCGACGCCGCCGGCGGCGCCGGCGAGCACCAGGCCGAGGGTGAGCACGACGAGGCGGACTTCGCGCGGCATGAGCCCGACCGCGGCCATCCCCGTCCCGGCCGTGAAGCCCAGGCCCTCCGACTTCGCGCGGACGTAGCTGACGAGGAACGCGGACGCCATCGCCGCCCCGGCCAGCCACGGACCGTCCCCGAAGCCGGCACGCGAGCAGCCGACGATGACGCCGAGGTAGACGAGCGCCTCGCCCCAGCGGTCGAACACGCTGTCCATGAAGGCGCCCAGGCGGCTGACGCGACCCGTCGCCCGGGCGAGCGTGCCATCGAACATGTCGAAGACGCCACCGGCAAGGACGACGACGCCGCCGGCCAGCCAGAGCTGGCCGGCGAGGAGGATCGCCCCGACCGCCGTGATGCCGAACCCGGCGAGGGTGAGGCCGTCCGGCGTCAGCCCCAGTCTCCCGAGGGCGAGGGCGAACGGCTCCCCGAGCTTCTTGATCCGGACCCGTGCGCCGTTCGAGATCGCCACCCCGCGCTCCTCAGCCCACGACCGATGGTGGATAGCCCAGGACGTCGCGCTCACGGGCTGCGACCTCGTCGAAGGCTCCGGGCCGCAGCGAGCAGATCGTCTCCCTCCCCGCCCGACGCGTCACGACGAGCCCGGCATCGCGGAGTCGCTTCAGGTGGTGGCTCACCAGGGGCTGGGAGAGCCCGACGTGGTCGATGAGCTCCGTGACGGTCGACGGCGTCTCGGCCAGGCGCCGGACGATCCGGAGCCGGTTGACGTCGGCGAGCGCCCGGTGAAAGGTCCGCAGCTCGCGCAGGTCGTCGGGCTGGTCGACGATCGAGGCGAGGGTCCCGCGGATCCGGACCGGCGATGGGGACAGGGTGCGCCTCCCGGGTTCATCGAGCCGGGCCGCGGCTCGGTGCGCGCCTCAACACGTGTTTATATAAAGGGAGATTGATCCTAAACACGCGGCTCGGACGTGTCAAGGATCGTCCTCGCGGTCCCGGCGATCATCGCGCAGCACGGCCGGCGGTCAGCGTGGCGCGGCGTGTCCCGTCGCCACAGGCAACGGATCGGCTCACTCGGGCGGGTGCCCGGCCCCACGGCGAGCGCGGTGCGACCCCTTCGCCTCGTGCGTTCGACGCTCGTCGATGGTCAGCTCGTCCTCGGCCTCGCGGGCGCGCTTCAACTGCGTGTCCAGCACCTGCTTGAACTGCTTGGCGAGCCCCGTGCGCATTCCCTCGCGCTCGGCCGCCCGGAGGTCGTGGTCACGACGCCGGTCACGCTCGGCCTCGGCGGGCGGAAGGTCGAGCTCTTCGTCGCGGTCCGGGTCGGCGTCGTTCACAGCGCAGAGCGTGCCCCGCCCGGAGGCCCTCCGTCAAGCGGGACTTCGTCGCAGGCGAGCGGCCGGCGGGAGGCGGGCTGATCACCCATCGGAGGGCGGCGGCCGGATGGCGATCGTGTGGTTCATGTAGGCGTCCTCCAGGCTGACCTCGCGCACGAGCCGGGCCACGATGGCCGGCGGAAGCGAGGGCACCTCCGAGGGGTCCTCCAGCTCGATCTCGAGCAGGACGAGACCGGGTGGCTCCACGAATACGTCCAGCTCGAGCACGTGGCCCGCGAACTCGAAGACGTGGCGCACCTTCCGGACCAGGCGGCGCCCGGGGTCCGCCTCCTCGCGGCTGATCCGTTCGTACGCGAGGGCATCGAGCTCGTCCTCGTGCTCCTCCCTCGTGATCCCGTCGATCTCGCGTTTCATCGTCGCGACGTACCGTGTCCGGCCGTCCGACTCGACCTTCCGGACGCGCCGCACCCACTCGTCGTCGGATCGCAGGTACACCTGCTCGATCCGCTTCGGCCGCGCGCCCAGGGCTGTCAGCTCGGCTTCGGACGGCGCGCCCGCGAGCAGGTACTTGCGCTCGATCTCCATGCCGGCCGGCATCGGTCCCGCGAGCCCTCCCCTACACTCCAAGCATGGACCGTCGGGCCGCGCTCGTCCTGCTCGCCGTGCTGGCCGCCGGCGTGTTCCTCGCCGGCCTCGAGCTGATGATCACGGCGGTCGCGCTGCCGGCGATCGTCGCGAACCTCGGTTCCTGGACCGACCTCCGCCACGCAAGCTGGATCATCAACGCGTATCTCCTCGTGTACGTCGGGACGATGCCGCTCGCCGGCCGCCTGGCCGACCAATGGGGAACCCGCCGCCTCTTCCTTGGCGCGCTCGTCTTCTTCACGCTCGGCTCGCTGCTTGCCGGAAGCGCCGGGAGCATGAACGGGCTGATCGTCGGGCGGGTCGTGCAGGCCCTGGGGGGCGGCGCGCTCGTCCCCGTGGCGACGGCCGCGGCGTCCCACCTGTACGAGGGCCACGCGCGCCCGCGAGCGCTGGGGATCATCGGCGCGCTCACGTTCCTGGGCATGGCGGCCGGCCCGTTCCTGGGCGCCGCGATTCTCGGCACGGTCCGCCCCGAAGCGGCGCTCGCGCGTTTCGGGATCCTGGGCGGGCCGCTCCTCGCGCTCTTCGCGCCGGCCTGGCGCTGGGTCTTCTACGTCAACGTCCCGATCGGGATCGTGGCGCTCGCCCTCGGCTGGGCGGCCATGGCGGGCTGGGACACGCCGCGGACGCGGTCCCGCCTCGACCTGACGGGCGCGTTCCTCTTCACCCTCGCGGTCGGGGCGATCCTCCTGGGCGTCACCCTCCTCGGCGAGGCCGGCGGCGTCGACGAGGCGCTGGGGATCGACCCGGCGCTCCTCTCGCTCGGGCTGGTCCTGCTCGGGGGAGCCGCCGGGATCGCGGCCGTGCGTCGCGGCCTCCGGCGGCCCGACCCATTCCTCGATCCCCGGCTGTTCACGAATCGCGTCTTCAGCTCCGCCGCGCTGATCTCGCTGCTGACGGGGTACGGGTTTGCGACCGCGATCGTCGGCGCCGCCGTGTTCGTCGACCGGGTCCTGTACGGCGGTCCGGATCAGGAGCGCGTGGCGCTCGGCGCGCTCGCTGGCGCGACCGCGGTCGGAGCGCTCGCATCGGGCTGGCTCGTGCGCCACGCGTCGCTCCGGGCCGTGACGCTCGTCGGGCTGGCCGCCTCCGTCGCCGGCCTGGCCTGGATGGGGACCTGGACGGCGGACGTCGACCTCTCCACGGTCGCCGCGGGCGGGGGCGTCTTTGGGCTGGGCTTCGGCCTGACGGTGACGCCGCGCTCGACGGCCGCGGTCGAGGCCGTCGGCCGGCAGCGCTTCGGCGCGGCGAGCGCCACGGTCACGGTGGCGAGAATGATCGGGATGGCGGTCGGGCTGGCCGTCCTGACGGCGTACGGCTCGACCGCGATCAGTCGCTTCTCCGCCCAGGTCTACGACTCGCCGGACGCGTACAAGGCGATCGTCCCGGCTGCGCTCGCAACACGCTCGCTCCACGATCCGCTCGTCGTGGACGCGCTGGAGGCGTGGGCGGCCCGCAAGGCGTCCGAGACGATGGTCGTGCTCTTCGTCGTCGCCGCCGGCGTGACCGCGGCCGCGATCCCCGCGGCGCTCGTCCTGCGGGAGCGGCCGCGTATGCTCTCGACCGAGACGGGCGCATCGGAGCCCGCGGGTGCCGGAGGAAGCGGGGATGACACCGACGGGGCCGAAGGACGCGACGGCGCCGAGCGCGAGCCCGTCACCCTCGTCTGATGAGCCTGGGAACGAGGCCGCGATCGGGCTCAGGATCGAGACCTGGGGCGAAGGCGGCCCCCGGTCGTTCGCCGGCCTCGAGGTGCTCGCCGAGATGGACCAGAACCCGGCGGAGCTGACCCGGGCGGTTGCCCGGCGCCTGGGCCTGCACCCGCTGGTGACCGCGGAGCGCGTCGCTCCTACTGGCAGACGACCGGCTGCGGCGTGGGATGTGCCGCGGCATGGTCCGCCGGGCCGGAGCTGAGGGGCGACGCGACGACGATCAGCACGAGGCCGGTATAGCCGGGAACACCCTTCCTGGGACCCTCGGATGTCTGAAGCACCAGCTCCTGCTGGGGCTCGCTGTAGAGCTGCGACTGGTGGCGCAGGACGCGCGTGATCTCATACAGGAAGAGCTGGTCGTCGCTCGTGTAGACCTGCACGAGCATCCCGAGCATCGCGTTCCCGTTGTTGATCCTCGACTGGAGGAGGAGCGGCAGGAACATGCTGGTCCGGGCGTGCGCGAAGAGGTAGGTCGTACCCGGGAAGCCCGGCCGGCTCAGGCCCGGCAGGTACTCGGCAACGTTGCAGTACGGGAAGGCGGTGGGATCGCTCGGGGGGGCGACGACTGGCAGGTCGATGTCCAGGGCGGGCACGACCACCCGCGTGACGACGCGCGGCCCCGCCGGAGCGGACGACGGGGACGACGCGGCAGGCGATGCGGCCGGGGACGGGAAGGGAATCAGCGTCGGGGACGCCGCCGGAGCGGACGATGGCACCGAGGGTGCGGGGCTCGACGCCGGCGCCGGAGCGGGTGAGCCGTATGTCAGCAGGCCCACGACCAGCAGCGTGATCCCCGCTGCCGTGAGGGCCGCCGGGATGAGGCGGCGGCGAACCCAGCCGACGATCGATCGCATGCGAGTTTCCATGCTACCAGCGGCACACGCAGGGTCCCTTGCAGTTCGTCGGGCGCCCAGGACGTGGGGTCTCCATGCACGGCCTTCGGGTGACCGGCCGCTCCCGCCGGGCTGGCGGGCGGGCCACCACCCCACGCGCTACGCTCCTTCCTGATGCGGAGCTTCATCGCGGTCGTGATCGGGTTGGCCGTGGGGTTGGGCGCGGCCGTCGGCATCGGTGTCGCTGTCGTCGCGCTCACGCCGGCGCCGGGCGTCCGCGTCACGCCCGGCGCGCCGGCATCCCAGGCCGCGCCGTTGCCCGGTTCGCCGTCCGCGACCGCCCCCGCGTCCGCGGCTCCGGGTGCAGGCGGCGCGTCACCCGCGCCGGCATCGAGCGGGTCGGTGTCGCCCTTCCCGCTCGTCGGCAAGCCTGCCCCGCTGCTCACCGCGCCGCAGGTCGGCGGGGGCACGATCGACCTTGCCGCGCTCCGCGGCAAGCCGGTCTGGCTGGTCTTCACGGGCACGTACTGCCCTCCCTGCCGTGATGAGTACCCGGTCATGAACACGTTCGCGGCGCGTTATGCGGACACCGGCCTGGTGGTCATCGCGATCCACGTCCGCGAGGGCGAGGAGGTCGTCGCGCCGTTCATCTCGTCGCTGAACGTGGCCTTCCCGGTCGGCCTCGACGCGGACGGCTCGCGTGCCCGGGCCTGGGACGCGGCCGTGCTGCCGCTCCACTACTTCATCGACGCGCAAGGGAACGTGCGCGACGCCGCGCTCGGCGGGATCGGGCCCGACGTCATGGCGAGTGGCCTCCAGGAGATCCTGCCCGGCGTGACGGTCACGCCGTAACGTGGCGATCGCGCGCGGACGCCGCCCCGACCGCGTTACCGGCGAAACCCGGGCCGACTCGCTGGAGCAGGCCATGGAGGCGGCCCGAGCGCTTGCCGACACGCGCGGCGGGCTCCTCGTCGTGTGCGACTTCGATGGGACGCTGGCGCCGATCTCCGGGGACCCGCTCGCGCCGACGATCCTGCCGGCCGCGCGCCACGCGCTCAGGCGCCTCGCCCGGGCCGCTCGCCGGCGGCCGGATCGCCTCGCACTCGCGATCCTCTCGGGCCGCACCGCCCTGGACGTGGCCGGCCGCGTCCGGGTGGGCGGGCTGACCTACCTCGGCGACCACGGGAGCCAGGGCGGCGACCTGCCCGCCGGGGTCGCCGCGGAGCGCCTCGTCGTCGCTCATGACCCGCGCCTCGCCGGCCACCACGCGACTGCCCGGCGCCTCGGCGACGAGGTCGAGCGGATGCTCGGCGACGCGGCGTGGCTCTACGTCGAGCCGAAGGGGCCGTCCGTGGCATTCCACTTCCGAGCCGCCGCCGACGCCCCCGCCGCGCGCGCCCGGATCCTGGCCGCCCTCGACGCCGCCGCAGCCGCGCTCCCGGCCAGCCTCCGTGGCCCGCGCTTCCGAAGGGTCGAGGGACGCCGGATCGTGGAGATGCGCCCGGAGGAGGCCGGGGCGAAGGGCGAGGCCGTGACCCGCCTGCTGCGCCGGCACCGGTCGACTGCCGCGCTCGTCATCGGTGACGACCGGGCCGACGCCGAGGCCTTCGAGGTCGTGGCGCGCGAGCGCGCCGAGGGACGCCTGGCGGCCAGCCTCCTGCTGGGTGTCCGCGGGGCCCGCGAGGTGCCTCCCGAGCTGCTGGCTGCCGCGGACTTGATCCTGCCCGAGCCGGCGTCGACCGCGGCCGTGCTGCGGGCCCTCGCCCGGGCCCTGGAGGCGGAGGACCGCGCAGGGCGCTGAGACTCGGGGCCGCGCGCGGCGACGACGGCCCGCACTAATGGATGGCGACAGCGACCCCGATTGCCTGCGCCGCCGACGAGACGCTCGTCAGGATGAGCCCCGGGAAGAGGCCCAGGACCACCGTCATGACTGCCGTGATGGCGAGCCCCAGGCGGAGCAGCGCGCCGTGGCCCACGGGGGCCGGCTCGCCCGCCGGATCGCGCATGTACATGTAGACGATGACCCGCAGGTAGTAGAACGCGGCCGCGGCCGCGTTGAGGACGGCGATGACGGCGAGGGCCGTGAGCCATCCCCCGGCCTGCACGGCGGCGAGGATCACGTACGCCTTGGCGAAGAAGCCGGCCGTCGGTGGGATCCCGGTCAGGGAGAGCAGGAAGAGGACCATCAGGAGACCGAGCGCCGGCTCACGCCGCCCGAGCCCCGCGAACGTCTCCAGCCGGCTGCTGACCCCGGGGCGCTTCTGGAGGGCGGCGATCACGGCGAACGCCCCCAGGTTCATGAACGCGTAGGCGGCGCCGTAGAAGAGGAGGCCCTCGAGGCCCTGCAGCACCCCTGCCGCGTACGCCGCGAGGCCCACCAGCATGTACCCGGTGTGGGCGATCGACGAGTAGGCGAGCATCCGCTTGACGTTGTCCTGCGTGAGCGCCACGAGGTTGCCAAGCGTCATGGTCAGCGCCGCGAGGACGAAGAAGACGATCACCCACTCCTGGCGAAGCGGGAGGAGGGCCTCGGCGAAGACCCGCAGCACCACCGCGAACGCCCCCACCTTCGGGCCCACCGACAGGTAGCCGGTCACCGGCGTCGGCGAGCCCTGGTACGCGTCGGGCGTCCAGTAGTGGAACGGGACCGCGGCCATCTTGAACGCGACCCCGGTCGTGAGGAAGGCCAGGCCCATCGCCAGACCGGGGGAGAGCGGTGCCTGGCCGGCCATGACCGCGCCGATCCGGGCCGCCACGTCGGCGATCCGGGTGGAGCCGGTCAGGCCCCAGATGTAGGCGAGCCCGAAGAGGAAGATCGCGCTCGAGAACGAGCCGAGCAGGAAGTACTTGATCGCGCCCTCGGTGGAGAGCGCGTCGCGCTTGTGATACCCGGCGAGCAGGTAGCCCGGGATCACCATGAGCTCGAGACCGACGAACAGGACGATGAGGTCCGCGGACGCGGACACCAGCATCGCGCCGCTCAGCGCGAACACGAGGATGGCGGCGAACTCCGCGACCGGAAGCCCGCGCGGCTCGAGGTAGTCGGGCGCGAAGAGGCAGGTGATCGCCGCGATCGCGACGAAGATCGTGTCGAGGAACGTCGTCAGGTTGTCGACCTTGTACATGCCGCCGAAGGCGGTCCCCGGCGACTGGCCGGTCCACAGGGTGAGCGCACCGACGCCGACGAGGCCCGCCAGGGCAACACCCAGCGCCAGGTGCCGGTTTCCGGGCCGCACGATGTCGGCCACGACGACGAGCGCCGCCACGGCCACGGCGGCCGCGAAGGGGGCGACGGTGGCGAAATCGGACCAGGTCATCGTCAGGCAGCTCCCGTCAGCGGCCGACAGCCATCGCGACCGATGGGTCGACCGCGGCCAGGACCGCCCTGACCGGGCCCGCGATGAGGTCCAGGACGAGGGCGGGATAGAGGCCCAGGACCACCGTCAGGGCGCCCAGCGGGGCGAGCGTCAGGATCTCCGTGGGGCGCATGTCGGTCAGGTGGTGACCGAGGTTCGACAGGAACTCCGAAACCTGGCCGAAGCACACGCGCTGGAGCATCCAGAGCAGGTACCCGGCCGCGAAGATCATGACGAACGCGGCGGACACGCCGACCCACGGGTTGAATGCGAACGCGCCCTGGAAGACGAGGAACTCGCCGACGAACCCGGCCAGGCCGGGCAGGCCGACCGACGCGAACACGAAGAACCCCAGGGCGGCCGAGTAGACCGGCGTCACCGCGCCCAGGCCGCCCATCTTCGCGATCGTCCGGTCGTGGGTTCGCTCGTAGATGACGCCGACGAGCAGGAAGAGGGCGCCCGTGATGATGCCGTGGTTGACCATCTGGAGGATCGCGCCCTGGAGGCCCTGGGCCTGGAAGATGAAGATGCCCAGGGTCACGAATCCCATGTGGCTCACGGAGCTGTAGGCGACGAGCTTCTTGAGGTCGGGCTGGACCATGGCCACGATCGCGCCGTAGATGATCGCGATGAGCGACAGGGCGATGATGAGCGGCGCGAACACGTGGGCGCCGTGCGGGAAGAGCGGGATGGCGAACCGGATGAAGCCGTACGCGCCGAGCTTGAGCAGCACGCCTGCCAGGATCACCGAGCCGGCCGTCGGTGCCTCGACGTGCGCGTCCGGCAGCCAGGTGTGGAAGGGGAACATCGGGACCTTGATCGCGAAGGCCAGCGCGAACGCGGCGAAGGCGAAGACCTGGAACGTGCCGTCGAAGCCGGCTCCGGCGAGCTTCTCCAGGTCGAACGCACCGACCCACGACCCGGTTGCGTGCTGGTAGGTGAACGCCGTGGCGAGGATCGCCACCAGCATCAGGAGCGACCCGACGAGCGTGTAGAGGACGAACTTGATCGTCGCGTAGATCCGGTTCGCGCCGCCCCAGATCCCGATGATCAGGTACATCGGGACGAGGACCACCTCCCAGAAGATGTAGAACAGGAACAGGTCCAGGGCCAGGAACACGCCCAGCATCCCGACCTCGAGGACGAGGAAGGAGATCATGTACTCCTTCACCCGCTCCTTGATCGGCGAGAAGCTGGCCAGGATCGAGATCCACGACAGTGTCGTGGTCAGGACTACGAGCGCCACCGAGAGGCCGTCGGCGCCGACCTTGTACTGGATCCCGAAGACCGGGATCCAGTCGATCGTCTGCACGAACTCGAACGAGCCCGCCGCGGATGCCACCAGCTGGCGTCCCGGCAGGAAGCCGAGGACCAGCCACAGGCTGACGACCCACGTCGCGAGGGCGAAGAGCAGCGCGGTCCCGCGGATCGCGGCCAGGTTGCGCCGCGGAATGAGCCCGACCACCACCGCCCCCACGAGGGGCAGGAAGATGATCACGCTGAGGATCGGGAAGGACGTGGCGTCCATGGTCTGCCTGCCTACCGCGCCGCGATCACGAGATAGGACCCGGCCATGATGATCAGGCCGATCGCGATGCCGAGCGCGTAGTTCTGCACCCGTCCCGTCTGGATCCGGCGCAGCCCGCCGCCGGCTTCCACGGTGATCCTCCCGACCGCGTTGACGGTACCGTCCACGACGTTCCGGTCGAACCACCAGAGCGCGGCTGCCACGCGCCCGCCGATCACCATGAACAGGAGGTGGTTCAGGTCGTCGAACCACCACTTGTTGAACGATGCGCGGTACAGGAAGCGGGTCGCCCCGGACGAGGCCGTGATCGCCTCCACGGTCTGCGGGCGCCCGCTGCGACGGAAGAACCCGAACAGCCACATGCCCGCCACGATGCCGATCGAGGCAATCCCGACGCTGACGAGGATCAGCCCGCCGTCGATGCCGAACAGCGCGAACGGCCGGGTCGACTGGCCCAGCGTCTCCTCCGCACCGGCGAAGACCGGGTGGAGCCACTGGGTGAGCATGGAGTTGCCGAACGGCAGCCCCAGCCACAGGCCCAGCAGCATCGACGGGATGGCGAGCAGGACCAGCGGCAGGGTCATCGTCCAGGTCGACTCGTGGATCGTCGGCTCCACAGCCGGGTCGACGTGGCTCCTGCCATAGAAGGTCTTGCCCATCAGTCGCCACATGTAGAACGCGGTCATGCCCGCCACGAGGACGCCGATCGCCCAGACCCAGCCGAAGTTGAGCTTGTACGCCTCGCCCAGGATCTCGTCCTTGGAGAAGAAGCCGGCAAAGGGCGGGATGCCGGCGATCGCGATCGTGCCGACCAGCATCGTCCAGTGCGTGATCGGGATCTTCCGCCAGAGGGCACCCATCCTGTTCATGTCCTGCTCGTCGTGCACGGAATGGATCACCGAGCCGCTGCCCAGGAAGAGCAGGCCCTTGAAGAAGCCGTGGGCCATGAGGTGGAAGATCGCCGCCGCGTAGGCCCCCACGCCGAGCGCCGCGAACATGTAGCCGAGCTGGCTCAGGGTGGAGTAGGCGAGGACGCGCTTGATGTCCGTCTGGGTGAAGGCGATCGAGGCTGCCAGGATCGCCGTGAAGATGCCGATCGCGGCCACCACGACCATCGCCTCCGGGACGTGGCTGAAGATGGGGTTCGTCCGGGCCACCAGGTAGACGCCGGCGTTCACCATCGTGGCGGCGTGGATGAGGGCAGAGACCGGGGTCGGGCCCTCCATCGCGTCGGGCAGCCAGACGTGGAGCGGGAACTGGGCGCTCTTGCCGACCGCCCCGCAGAAGAGCAGCAGGGCGATGGCCAGGATGGTCCCGTGGTCCAGGCCCGCGATCCGGTCGAAGGCATCGCGCATGTTGAGCGTGCCGACGGAGACCCAGATGAGCATGATCCCGAGCGCGAAGCCCACGTCGCCGACCCGGTTGACGATGAAGGCTTTCTTGGCGGCCAGCGCGGCGGAGCGCCTCCCGTACCAGAAGCCGATCAGGAGGTAGCTCGACAGGCCCACGAGCTCCCAGCCCGCGAAGACGACCAGGAAGTTGTCGGCCAGGACGAGCAGCAGCATGCTGAACATGAAGAGGTTCAGGTAGGCGAAGAAGCGCCAGCGCCCGGGGTCGTGGGCCATGTAGCCCACCGAGTAGAGGTGGACGAGCAGCCCGATCGTCGAGACGACGATCAGCAGGCAGGCCGTCAGCTGGTCGACGAAGAGCCCGACGTCGACGCTGAACGCGCCCGCCGGGATCCAGGTCCAGAGCGTGATGCCCGCTCCATGCTCGCCGAAGCCGCCGGTCAGGGCCTGGTAGACGACCGCCATGCTGAGCAGCCAGGTGGCCGTGACGCCGAGCAGGGGCAGCACGAACGCCGGCCGCCCGATTCGCCGCCCGAAGAACGCCGTGAACACGAAGCCGGCGAGCGGGATCGCCGGGATGAGCGGGACGAGGTTGATCAGGCTGTTGGGCACGGCGGCGCCGGCCGCAGCGGCTGCCAGGACCGGCGAGACGTTCGGAGCGAGGGATGCGAACACGGAGGCGGCCCGATTCCCGCGGCTACTGGCGCATGCTGTCGTACTCGTCGACCAGCGGTGTGCGGCGGTTCCGGTAGATGGCCATGACGATCGCGAGGCCGACCGTGGCCTCGGCCGCGGCGACCGCCATCACGACGAGGGCGATGATGGAGGCGGTTCCGTTGAGGGCGGGAATGAAGGCCCCGAAGGCGACGATCGTCAGGTTCACCGCGTTCAGCATCAGCTCGATGGACATCAGCATGCTGATCGCGTTGCGCCGGGCCAGGAACCCGAACATGCCGATCGAGAACAGGATCCCGGACACGCTGAGGTAGGCGTCGAGGCTCTGGCTCACGCGTCCCGGCCCTCGCGCTTCGCCAGGAAGATGCCCCCGATCACGGCCATCAGCAGGAGCACGCTCACGACCTCGAACGGCAGCACGTACGACGTGAACAGCAGGCGGGCCAGCGCGTCCGTCGCCGTCGCGAGCCGCTTCGCCGCCGCGCCCCAGTCCGTCGCGCTTACCGTGAGCGCGATCAGCACTGCCAGCACGATGGCGGCGATCGCGGCGGGGAACGCCTGCGCCTGGAAGACGAGCCGGACGGGCGCGTTCTTCGCCTGGGTCAGCATGACCGCGAAGAGGATCAGGACGGCGATCGCGCCGATGTAGACGAGCACCTGCGCGGCGGCCACCAGCGGCGCGCCGAGCAGCACGTAGATCCCGGCGAGCGCCCCGAAGGCCACGATCATCGCCAGCCCGCAGCGGATGATGTCGCGAAGGGTCACCACGAGGAAGGCGGACCCGAGCATCACGGCCGCAAGGACCAGGAAGAGCACGTCGCTCCAGCTGATCCCGAGGACCGGGATGGTATCCGGTATGGCCACCTGTTCCTCTCCCTCCAGCCTGCGCTGCGCGTCGACCGGGCGGCTTTCCGCCCGCCCTCGCGCTGGGTCTACCGGTTGCGTCCGTGCTCCGGGAAGGCGCCGCCGGCCGCGCCGGTGCCATTGTGGCCGTTGTCCGGGTCGCTCGCGCGACCCCCGCCGTGCCCGCCGCCCCGCTCGGCGAGCGAGGCCGGAAGCACGGGCAGTTGACGCGGCCCGACGTCGCGCCCCGAGGCGATCGCCCGCTCCAGCCAGTCGCGCTCCCTGTGGACGTAGGTCATCTCGGTCTCGCGGTCCACCGCGGCGATCGCGATCAGGTCGATCATGGGCTCCTCGCGGCTGACGTGGGCCAGCTCGAAGTCGGGTCCGCAGCGGAGCGCATCGTAGGGGCAGGCGTCGACGCAGATCCCGCACAGGATGCAGCGGCTCTCGTCCACCTCGTACTTCTCGAGGATCCGGGGCTTGGGCATGAGCGCGCCGGTGGGGCACGTCTCGGCGCAGCGACCGCACGAGACGCACGGCGTGTCGTTGAGGCTCATGTCGAGCGGCGTGGTGACGAGCGTGTCGAAGCCGATCCGCATGAAGTCGTAGCAGGCCGCCCCGACGACCTCGGCGCACACGTTCGCGCAGCGGCCGCAGTCGATGCAGCGCGACGGCTCGCGGAGGATGAAGGCGTGGCTGTCGTCGCGGACGTAGTCGTGGTTGGCTCCCGTGAAGCGGTTCTCGGTCACGCTCCGGAAGCCGGCCCCCTGGTTGTTCTGCGGCTCCAGTGTCCGCAGGGTGGTCCCGTACTCGATCCCCAGCCGACGCAGGTCGCAGAATCCGATCGCCTCGCAGGTGCACTGGAGGCAGCGCGTCGATTCCGCGACGGCCTCGCTCGGGGTGTACGGGATCTCGTACTCCACGTAGCTTGTGCGGCGCTCCTCGGCCGGCATGCTCCGCAGCCGATGGCGGGGCGCCTTCACCTCGGAGGTGAACGGCACGATGCTGAGGAACTCCGGCTGCGGCTCGGCCAGCGTCTGGCGGGTCCTGATCTCCCCGAGGTCGAGGCCCTTCAGAAACGCGTCGACGGCGTACGAGGCGCGGCGTCCGTCGGCGACTGCCTGGACCACCGTCTGCGCGCCGTTGCGGACGTCGCCCGTCCCGAAGACGCCCGGCCGCGGCGTCACGAAGGTGACCGCGTCGGCCCGCAGGCGCCGGTTCCGGGTGGCCTCGACGCCGTCGGAGCCGGCGCCGATCCAGCTCAGGTCCGGCCCCTGGCCGATGGCGAGCAGGACCCGGTCGCACGCGATCACGAACTCGGTGCCGGGGGCGGGCTCCGGGCGGCGCCGGCCGGAGGCGTCGGGCGCACCGAGCTGCATCCGGATGAACTCCACGCCGGTCACCCTGCCCGCATCGTCGGCGATGACGCGGGTCGGGCCGGCCTGGAAGATCGTCGTGACGCCTTCCTCGATCGCCTCATGGACCTCGCCCGAGGCCGGCATGTCCTTCATGTCGCGGCGGTAGACGAGCGTCACCTCCGACGCACCCTGGCGCACCGACGTGCGCGAGCAGTCCATCGACGTGAAGCCGCCCCCGACGACGACCACCCGCTTCCCCGCGTGACCCGGGTAGAGCAGGCCGAGCGTGGCGACCTTGAGGTACTCGAGGCCGTCGATGACGCCGTCCGCGTCCTCCCCCGGGATCCCGAGCTTGTTCGTGTCGTAGCAGCCGATCGCGACGACGACCGCGTCGTAGCCCTGGTTCTGGAGGTCGTCCAGGCTGAAGTCGCGCCCGAGCGCCTGGTTGCAGATGAAGCGCCCGCCGAGCCGCGTGATGCTCT
This sequence comes from Chloroflexota bacterium, assembly GCA_034435355.1. Taxonomy (GTDB): domain Bacteria; phylum Chloroflexota; class Limnocylindria; order Limnocylindrales; family CSP1-4; genus CTSoil-043. The sequence continues at coordinate 33,005 of DAOTXE010000019.1, read as the reverse complement.
CGTACTCGGGGTCGAGGACCCGCTCCTTCGGCAGCCGGTACTCCGGGATGCCGTAGCGGAGCATCCCCCCGGGCGCCTCGTCGCGCTCGTAGATCGTCACCTCGTGGCCGGCGATCAGGAGGTAGTAGGCGGCCGACGCGCCGGCCGGGCCCGAGCCGATGACCGCCACCCGCTTGCCCGACTTCGGCTGGAGCTCGAACGGGAGGGGCGGATCGACGCCCTCCTCGCGCATCGCGAGGAGCACCTGGTCGCCGGCGTAGCGGTGGCTGTCCCGGATCGCGATCGCCTCGTCCACCTCGTCGCGGCGGCAGTGCTCCTCGCACGGCGCCGGGCAGACCCGGCCGAGGATCGAGGGGAACGGGATGGTCCGCTTGAAGATCCGGGCCGACTCGCGGAACTCGCCCTCCGCATTCGCCTTGAGAAAGCCCGGAATGTCTATGTGGCTCGGGCACTTGTTCTGGCACGGCGGCAGGCAGTAGGCGTTGTGGTCGGAGAAGATCAGCTCCAGGTTCGTGCGCCGCAGGCGACGGACCGCCTCGGTCTGGGTCTGGACCACCATCCCCGCCTCGGCCAGCCGCGAGCACGAGATCGGCGGGTGCTCCTCGCCCGCCACCTCGACCACACACATCCGACAGGCCCCGAAGCCGGGCAGCTTGGGCTCGTAGCAGAGGGTTGGGATCTCGATCCCGTTGTCCCGGCAGACCTCGAGGATCGTCTGCCCCTCGCGACCCTCGACGACCCGCCCGTCCACCTCCAGGCGGATCAGCGGGGTGGACTGCGGGCGCTGCGGCGACTGGGTCCGGAGCAGCCGCTCGGCGAGCGAATCGACCATCGGCTGCGGCCGCGCGGCGGGGAGGAGGTCGGGGGGCCGGGAGACGAGGTCGGCCATCGCGGTCGTGCCTATCCTCCGTGCGCAGTAGTTGCGGGACCGGCGGCGACGGCGGTCCCGATGGGGGCACAGACGCCGGCCGGGCAGACGCCCCGCAGGATGTGGGCGTCGACCTCGGCCCCGAAGTATCGCATCGCGGTCGCGAGCGGGCCCGTGGCCAGCCGCTCGTGGTCGCACAACGCGCTGCCCGCGATGTCCGCTGCGAGGTCGGCCAGGAGCTGCGGGTCGGTCGGCCGGGCGAAGCCAGCGACCATGCGCTCGCCGATCTCGGAGAGGCGGCGCAGCCCGACCCGGCAGGGGATCGTCTTGCCGCACGCCTCGTCCGCGCAATAGCGGGTCAGCAGGCGGGCGAGGTCGAGGACGCAGCTCCGGTCGTCCGCCACGACGACCGATCCCGACCCGACATGCGCGCCGGCCGCCCGGAGCGCCCCGAACGTGTAGGGCGTGGCCGCGAGGTCGGCCGGGAGGAGCCCGCCCGACGGCCCGCCGACCAGGATCGCCTTGAGCGGGCGCCCTCCCGCGACGCCGCCTGCGAGCGCGACGATGTCCGCGAGCGGCGTCCCCGTCGGCACCTCCAGGATGCCGGGGGTCGCCACGGCCCCGCTGACCGAGACGAGGACCGTGCCCGGCGCGCCCGGATCGCCGGTCGAGCGGAACGCGTCCGCGCCGTGGACCATGATCCAGGGAATCGCCGCGAGCGTCGCGACGTTGTGGACGAGCGTCGGCCGGCCCCACAGCCCGCGCTCGGACGGGTACGGGGGCCGCTGTTCGGGCTGCCCGCGCCGGCCCTCGAGCGCCTTGAGAAGGACCGTCTCCTCGCCCAGCATGTAGGCGCCCTGCACGGCCCGGACCGTCATCCGGAGCGTGCGCCCCGAGCCGAGCACGTCCTCGCCGAGGTACCCGGCCTCGCCCGCCTCGGCAACCGCGAGCTCGAGCGCGGCCACCGCGTCGGCGTACTCCGCGCGGACCGCCAGGATCGCCTCCTCCGCGCCGACCGCGAGCGCGGCGATCGCGAGGCCCTCCACGATCGCGTACGGACGGGCGGTCATCAGGTGATGGTTGGTTCCCCCGGCCGGGTCGGCCTCGTAGCCGTTCGCCACCGCGTAGCGGATGCCCTCCGCCGCCGCGGCGACGGCGCGCCACTTGTCGGCGGCCGGGTAACCGGCGCCGCCCCGTCCCCGGAGGCCGGATTCGGCGATCGCGACGGTGCTCAGGGTGGGGCCCAGGTCGTTGAGCGCGCGAGCGAGCCCCGCGAAGGCCCCGGCGCGAACCGCGGCATCCAGGTCGGCCGGGTCCGCCGACGGGGCATCCCCGAGGAGCGGGTGCGGCCAGGCGGCGGGGGTCGGGAGGATCGTGGTCATCGGCTCAGTGGATCGTCCGGGTCGCGGGGTGCTCCCCGGCGAGCGCCTGGGCCCACGCGGTGGCGTTGGCCGGCGTCACCTCCGGCTGTGGCTCGCCGTCGAGCGCGACGAGGGGCGCGGCGGCGCCGGCGGGGTGGGTCGGGAGCCAGGCCAGCTGGATCCGGCCGTCCGGCGTGACCCGCCCGAGCCCCGTCCGGAGGCCGTCCGCGATCCCGTCCGCGAGTCGCCCGCCGCCATGCATGAGGCAGGCCGTGCAGCGACAGACCGCGACCTGCTCGACGGGCTTCTCGAACCGGAAGTGCCGGTAGTAGGTGGCGGTGCCGTAGATCATCGCGTACCACGAGCCGGTGGTGAAGCTCACCTGCTTGAGCGCCGCCACGGGAAGGTGGCCGAACTCGGCCTGGATCGCCTCCAGGATCGAGAGCATCCGGTGCGGGTCGTACTCGTGGTTCTCGAGGATCCGGTCCACCGCGGCGACGTCGATCGCCTCGAAGTGGGTGTAGGTCGGGTCCGGCACCTCGCGGCCGGAGCGCCGGAGGGCTGCCTCCTCCCGTCGCTCGCCGTAGGTCTCCGAGGCGCCCCAGTGGACGGCGTAGCGGCCCTTCGTATCGCTTCCTCCCATGTCGATGCACTCGATGGGGCACGCCTGGGCGCACTGGAAGCAGGTCTCGCACTTGAGCGTGCCGTGCTCGTCGTAGAGCAGCTGCAGACGGCCGCGGTACTTCACCGCGATGTCCGCCGGAACCTCCGGGTAGCGGATCGTCACCTTGGGTGCGAAGAAGCGCCGCAGGGTCAGCGCCATCCCCCTGAGGATCCCCATCCCGGGCACGAAGCTCATCGCCGCACCCTCACCGGTTCGCCACGATCACGACGGCGGTCGCCGTCACGAAGATGTTCAGGAGCGCTGCCGGCAGGAGCCACTTCCAGGCGAAGCTCATCAGCTGGTCGACGCGCACGCGCGGAAGCGTCCCGCGCATCTGGACGAAGATGAAGACGAAGACGAAGGTCTTGAGCATCATCCAGACCAGGCCCGAGACCCAGGCGGCACTGATGAAGGCCCAGCCCAGAAATGCCCCGATGATCAGCAGGTTGAACAGGACGAAGCCGGCCACCAGCGCCCGCAGCGTGCTCACCCGGCTCGACAGGAGCCAGAACGGCAGGCCCAGGACGATCGTGCCCAGGACGGGGGCGAGGACGATCAGGAAGATGAGGCCGAGCCCGAGGCCACCCGGGTCCAGGCTGATCGCGACGGGCCACGGCCAGTTGAACGGGGCGTTCCAGCCGCCGAAGAAGAGGACCGTGGTGAGCGCCGAGACGACGAACACGTTGACGTACTCGGCGAAGAAGAAGAAGCCGAAGCGCATGCCGGAATACTCGGTGGCGAAGCCGGCGACGAGCTCCTGGTCCGCCTCGGTCATGTCCAGCGGCGTCCGGTTCGCCTCGGCCGTGGCAGCGATGAAGAAGATGATGAAGCCGAGCGGCTGCTTCCAGATGTTCCAGTCGAAGAGCGATCCCGCCTGCTGGCCGACGATGGAGTTCAGGCTCATCGTCCCGGCCAGGATGATGATCCCGACCACGGAGAGCGTCAGGGGGAGCTCGTAGCTGATCGCCTGGGCGGCGGCCCGCAGCGCGCCGAGCAGGCTGTACTTGTTGAAGCTCGCCCAGCCGGCCATCATCAGGCCCACCACGCTCATCCCGCCGATCGCGAAGAAGTAGAGCAGGGCAAGGTTGAAGTCCTGGCCGTACAGCCCGGGCGCAAACGGGATCACCAGGAGCGTCAGCGGGATCGAGGCGAACACGACGATCGGCGCCAGGGTGAAGATCGGGACGTCGACGCCCAGCGGCGTGAAGTCCTCCTTGGAGAGGACCTTGAGGCCGTGGACCACGGACATGAACGTGCCGTACGGCCCGACGCGGTCGGGCCCGACCCGCAGGTTCATCGCGGCGATCACCTTCAGCTCCATGAAGATGATCAGGAACGCGATCGGGATCGTGACCACGATGAGCGCCGTGGCCGCCAGCACGAAGCGGCCCAGGGGCAGGTTCGCGTTGATGAAGTCCAGCACCGGCCCCAGGAACAGGGCGACGGCGACGGCGAGGAGCCCGCCCACCACGAGCAGGGCCGGGACGACCACGAGGAACGCCCGCGAGCCCAGCGAGAGGCGGCTCCAGTAGGCGCTCACCACGCCGCGGCCCTCACTTGTCCACGCCGCCCATGACCGGGTCCAGCGACGCCATGATCGCCATCGTGTCGGCGATCAGGTTGCCCGGCATGAGGAGCCCCACCAGCTGGAGGTGCAGGAAGCTCGGGTCGTGGATCCGCAGGCGGAACGGCTGGTCGGTCCCGTCGCTGATGGCGTAGCAGGCGTACTGCCCGCGGGGTCCCTCGACCGCGCTGTAGGCCCGGCCCGGGCGCGGTCGCAGGAGGCGCGGCTGGCGCGCCATGACGGGACCGTCGGGCATCTGGTGCAGGCACTGGTCGATGATCCGGAGGCTCTGGCGGACCTCGTCCATGCGGAGCAGGTAGCGCGCGAGGGAGTCGCCCTCGTTGCGGGTCGGGATGTCGAACTCCAGCTCCGGGTAGACGCTGTACGGGTGCGCGCGCCGGATGTCGAAGGGGACCCCGGACGCCCGCAGGTTCGGCCCCGTGGTGCACATGCGGAGGGCGGTCTCGCGGTCGAGGACGCCGAGCCCGCGCGCGCGCCGGACGAAGATCTCGTTCTCGTTGAGGAGGCCCATCCCGGCCTCTAGCTGGGTTCCCGCCCGGCTCATCCAGTCGCCGAGGCGGCTCATGAACTCGTGGTTCAGGTCGCCGTTGACGCCACCGATCCGGAAGTAGTTGAAGAGGAGCTTCGCGCCGGTGACCGCGGCGAGCATCTCCATGATCTCGTCGCGCTCGGCGAAGCTCCACAGGATCGGCGTGATCCCGCCCAGGTCCAGGGCGTACCAGCCCAGGAAGAGCATGTGGCTGGCGATCCGGTTCAGCTCGGCCGTCAGGACCCGGATGTACTCCGCCCGTCGCGGGACCTGGACGTCGAGGAGCTTCTCGAAGGACATCACCGGGCTCCACTCGCAGAAGAGGGAGCTGATGTACTCGAGCGGGTCGAGCTGGCTGATGATGTGGTGGAAGTCGGAGTTCTCGGCGATCTTCTCGACCCCGCGGTGGAGGTAGCCAAGGACCGGGTCCAGGTCCACCACCTGCTCGCCCGAGATCTTGAGGACCACGCGCAGGACGCCGTGCGTGGACGGGTGCTGCGGTCCCATGTTCAGGAGCATCTCGCCGTCGCGGAGGTCGTAGAACTCCTGCTGGCGCTCGGTGCGAGCCACGGGGATCGGCTCGAAGATCCCGGGATGGTCGAGCGGGATGGCCAGGGCCGGATCGTCGAGGCTGGGCCGAGTCGGGGTTGTCATCGGCGTCCCCTGCGCTACCTGGCCGTGGCCGTGCGGCGCACGGTGCGCTCCGCGGCGTCGGCCGGCGTGGCGGCGCCCTCCATCGGGCGCACCCCGCCGCCGGGCGAGCGCGACGCGTCGTCCGGGAGGTGGAAGTCCTTGCGGAGCGGGAAGCTCACGAAGTCGTCCGGGAGGTAGATCCGGCGCAGGTCGCGATTGCCCTCGAAAACGAGGCCGAACATGTCGTACGCCTCGCGCTCCATCCACTCGGCGCCCTTCCACAGGAACGTGATCGAGGGGATGCGCGGCTGGTCGCGCGGGATCCCATCGGCGATCACCCTGAGCCAGTCCGGGGTCACGACGCTCCAGAGGTGGTAGACGACCTGGAAGTCCATGCCGGTGTCCACGCCGGCGAGGTCGCCCAGGTATTCGAAGCGGAGCGTTGGGTCGTCGTGGAGGGTCCGCATCACGGCCGGGACGTCGCCGGGGCGGACGCGCATCTCGGTCTCGTCGTGGCGCTGGCGGACGGGCCCGGTCAGGAGGTCCCCGAACGTTCGCTCGAGGCGGACCCGGAAGGCACGATCCATCGGTCAGACCTGGTCCGGGACGGTGGGGCCGATCGCGCGCTCTGCCCAGTGGCCGCGGCGCTCCTTGACGAGCTGCTGGAGCTTCATCATCCCGTAGATCAGGCCCTCCGGGCGGGGCGGGCAGCCGGGGACGTAGACGTCCACCGGGAGGACCCGGTCGATCCCCTGGACCGTGCTGTAGCTGCGCTTGTAGCGCCCGCCCGAGCAGGTGCAGTCGCCCATCGCGACGCACCACTTCGGCTCGGGCATCTCTGCCCACAGCCGGACCAGCGGCTCGGCCATCTTCGTCGTGAGCGTGCCCGCCACGATGAGCACGTCCGCCTGGCGCGGGGAAGCGCGGAACGGGAACATCCCCCAGCGATCGATGTCGTGGCGGCTGGTCGCGGTCGACATCATCTCGATCGCGCAACAGGCCAGGCCCGACAGCAGCGGCCAGAGGCTGTTCATGCGGATCAGGTCCAGCACGTAGTCGGCCTTGGTGGGCACGATGTCCAGCGCAGCCCAGCGCGCATCGTCGCGGCGGCCCTCGCCGGACTCGTCGTAGCGCCGCATCTCGAGGCGCGGGTCGTCGCGCAGCGCGCCGCCGCCGTATCCGAGCGGGTCCTCGGGCCGCCAGAGTGCATTCGGCACGACGATCGCCTCGACCAGCGCGTCGTCCGGCGACGCCGCCGGCGCGGGCAGGTCCCGGGCCGGTGCGGCCGAAACGGCCAGGTCACGGTTCGGCTTGCCGCGCTCCGTCAGCGCCACGTGAGCACGCCTTTCCGCCACGCGTAGGCAAGGCCCAGGAGGAGGATCCCGACGAACAGGAACATCGAGCTCAGGATGCCCGGGATCGCGTCCCGGATCACCAGCGCCCACAGGAAGATGAAGATCACCTCGATGTCGAAGGCGACGAAGAGGAGGGCGTACAGGTAGTACGAGACGCCGAAGCGCCCGTGGGTGTCCCCGTAAGTGTCGATCCCGCTCTCGTAGGGGAGGCCCTTACCCCGGCTCCCGCGAGTGCGGTGGCTGATCAGCCACGACAGCCCGATCGTCAGGAACACGAACGAGACGCCGGCCACGACAAACCCGACGACGTACCAGATCCCTTCCATCGCACCTTTCAGTCGCCGGGGCAGTGCGGCTGGCGCCCCGGAGGGGGCAGCCGGTCGATCCACGAAGACCCGGTCGGGGCTCGGGCGAAACGGGCACACCAGTCGTGCCCGGAGCCTCCGGGCACGCCTCAGCATCCTAGCAGGAGCGTTCCGGGGGCGTGGCCGGCTGTCCCTGCCGGCCCGGGCGCCGCGGCGGAACCGCCCGTGCGGCCGCCCGGGCGGCCGGGCCGCCTCAGCGCATCGGGGGCGCCGGTCGTCCGGCCGGCATCCGCCAGGCAAGGCCGCGAAGCGGCGGCCCGGCCGGCATCCCGCGTCCCGCGAGCACCGCCCGGAAGCCGCCGAGGTGGCGCGGGTCCAGCAGCCGCATGACCGCGCTCCGCAGGAGCAGCGCCGAGGCCGCGTCGCTCGATCGACAGCGTTCGCGTTCGAGGAGGTCGTCCAGCCCGCAGCCCGCCAGCAGCTCGGCCTGGGTCGTGTCTCCGAGGACGTCGAAGCCGGCCGCAGCCAGGAGCCGCTCCAGCGTCGTGGTGTCGACGTGGGCCGTGATGTCACGCTCGCCGACGTCGCGGTATGGCGCGTCGGGCGAGCCGTCGGCGACGTGGCCGCGGTACGTCATCAGCGAGCCGGCGCAGCGTCGCGGGCCGTAGAGCTCGGGCGCCGGCGCGCCGTAGTCGATCACGAGCACGATCCCCGCCGCGAGGGACAGCGCCACTTCGGCGACCCAGCCGTCGAGCGCGAGGCAGAGCTCCGCCCGCTGTCCTTCCGCGAACGTGACGCCGGACGCGGCGAGCGCGTCGAGCCGGACGGCGATCGCAGGAGTGGACGCAGGCATGAGGATCTCGACGAGGGCGCCGTCGCCCGCGACCTCGACGTGGACTTCACGGGGCTCGCCGCCCCGGATCTCGACCGCGTGGACGGGGAGCGCATCGAGGAACTCGTTGGCCAGCACGGCACCCTGGACCGGAGCCGGCGCCGGCGCGGCTCCGGGCGGCGCCACGGGCGCCGCGACGACGGGCAGGCCGGTCGCCGCCGCCCGCTCGTGCAGCTCGGTCAGGCGGTGTGTGTTCAGCTCGATCGGTGCATACACCAGGGCATCGGCGAGCGGCGAGCGATCGTCGCGGAGACCGGCGAGGACCGCCAGGGCCAGCGTCCCGGCGCCCGCCCCGTACTCGACGAGCGTGAACGGGTCGGGCCGGCCCAGACGATTCCATGCCTCCGCCAGCTGCCGTGCCAGCGCCGCGCCAAAGATCGGGTGGAGCTCCGGCGCGGTGAGGAAGTCGCCGCGGCGAGTCGGTCGCGCCCGTGGCCCTGCGTAGTAGCCACCGGAGGGATGACCCAGCGCGAGCGCCATGAAACGCGCAAACGGAATCGGACCGTGCGCGACGATCTCTGCGCGGATAGCGTCCTCCGCCGGCGAGATCACGGTGTCCGTGGCGCGTGCGCCGTGCCTTCGGCTCGAGCCGTCTGCGCCGTCTGCGCCGTCTGCGCCGTCTGCGCCGTCTGCGCCACGCGCGCCCTCCGCGTCACGCGCGCGGCCAGGAGGCGGATTCCCGGCCCGACCAGCGTGTGGCCACCGGTGAGGACCGGGATCGGCGCGTCTCGCAGGCCGGCGACCAGGGCATGCAGCCAGGGGTCCCCGATGCGATCCGGAAGCAGGAGGTCGGCAGCGAAGCGATCCTCGGCACGCGGCCAGGCGCGCTCGTCCACTCCCCACCGGTGCGCCATCAGCACGCGCGTGTCGACGACGGCACCGTCGCCGAGCTCTGCCAGCAGCGAGCCCAGGGCCGCAGGTCCATCCCGGTCGACGAGCAACCCGAGCGTCGAGCGTGGCGGCCGGACGGGCAGCGCCCGCCGGATCGTCGCGACCGGCTCCCCGCCTGCAGCGCCGCGCTCGAGCGTGCGGCGGCCGGCCGCCCCGTGCGCGAGCGGGCTCGACGCGCGCAGGCCGCGCTCCTCGACCAGCGCGCGCACGCGACATGCCGAGTCGCGCTCCAGGGCACGCAGCGTTCGCGCCGACGTCCTGCCCGCCACCACGAGCTCCGCCCGCCGGTCGGCGAGGATCACCCGGATGTGCTCCAGCCTGGCCGTCACGGCGTCCAGCGTCGCCCCGGCGGAGCGAAGGCAGGCGACGTCGGCCTCGCGTCCCAGGAGGAGCAGGTCCAAGGGCGAGTCGAGATCGAGTCCCAGGCGCCAGCGATCGCGCGAGGTGACGGGTACCCCGGCAACCTCCGCCAGCCAGCGCGGGAGCGCGTTGTCGGCGGGCAGGTCGGGGAGATCGCGCAGGTCGTGCAGGAGGGTCGCCCCGGCGATCGCGAGGATGTCCGCCGAATAGACGTTGTTGGCCAACGCCGCAGGCGCGGATCCGGCCGCCGCGATCACGAAGGCGCGCCGGTCGCCCCGGGTCGCCAGCGGCACGGCGCCCGAGCCGAGCACGACCAGGCCCTCGGCGCGGTTGCCCAATGCTTCTACCGCGACGTCACGAAGCCGGGCGCCGAACGAGAGCTCGTCCGGAGGGCCGGCGATGACCCTGACGTCGGCCGCCCCGGCGGCCAGGAACCCGCGCCGGTGGCGCTCGGCGAGCCCCGCCCGGGCCGCAATCAGCGCACGCTCCAGCGGTCCCGCCTGCGGACCCGGCTCGGCGTGCAGAATGCGGACGGCGACGGGCAGCATGCCCGAAACGGTACCCCGGGAGGCGGCCGGTTGGGACGGGTGCGCGCGTACATCGGGCTGGGCGCGAACATCGGCGATGCCGTCGGCACCCTCGTGGCCGGGGTCCACGCGCTCTCCGCGCTGCCAGGCGTCCGGCTCGCCGGAGTCTCACGGCTCTACGCGACCGCGCCGGTCGGCGTCGTCGACCAACCCGAGTTCCGCAACGCCGTCGTGGCGCTCGACGTCCCGGCCGGCCCCGATCCCGTCACGGGGGCGCTGGCGCTGCTCGTCGCGCTCAAGGGTCTCGAGCGCGCGTTCGGGCGACGTGATGGGCCGCGCTGGGGGCCGCGGGCGCTCGACCTGGACGTGCTCGTCTTCGGGCGCCACCGGGTCCGGGTGGAGCGGCCTGCGGAGGCTCGGAGCGAGGATCCGGCCCGCGCCGCCGAGACTGCCCGCGCCGCCGCCGACATGCTGCGCTTCGGCGACGGCTCGGCCGGCCCGGCCGCGCAGTGGTGGCTGACCGTCCCCCACCCGAGTGCCCGTGAACGGCTCTTCGTGCTGGCCCCGCTGGCCGACCTCGCCCCCGGCCTGCGACCTCCCGGCTGGCGCGAGACCGTTGCGACCGCGCGGCGTCGAGCCGAACAGCGCGCAGGTCCCGGCGCGGCCCGCCCGATCGGTCGGTGGAATGCCGCAGCAGGCGCCTGGGGGGCACCCCCGGGCGATTGAGCCGATCGCCCACGGAACCTCATCGCGATCGTCGGTCGACCTCGAGATGGCGGTGCTCGCGCGTTCCGGCGCCGAACGCCGCACCTGGCGCGCTCCGCCGCCGGGCAACCTGATCAATTGCATGCCACGCGGACCGTATGCAGGGTGGGCCGGCGCGGGGATCGGCGGAGGGCTGCGGATCATGCACAGGCCGGGCGCGCCGACGGTGCCCGATCCTGTCAACTGTCCGCGCGGGCGTTCATATGATCGAGTGGGCGCTCCAGCGACCTGCGTAACGTTTGCCAGGCGAGCATCTGATCGAGAAGGGTTGCCGGCCGCCCGTGAAGCCCATCGTCCGGTCGAGCCGGCGGGGACGGGCCGTGTCCCCGGCCGTGTCCCCGGGTGCCGGTCGGCGTGGCCTCCGCCCCCCGTGCCGGCGCCCCTCAGTGTCGGAAGTGGCGCCGCCCCGTGAAGACCATCGCCAGGTGGTGGCGGTCGGCGACCTCGATCGCCATCTCGTCGCGCCGGGAGCCGCCCGGCTGGACGATCGCGGTGACCCCGGCGATCGCGGCATGGGCGATCGCGTCGGGGAACGGGAAGTAGGCGTCCGAAGCCATCACGGCCATCTTTGCCCGGTCGCCGGCCCGCCGGAGGGCGATCTCCACGGCCACCTGGCGGTTCACCTGGGCGGCTCCGATCCCCACCGTCTGGAGATCCCGGCAGAGGACGATCGCATTCGAGCGGACGTGGGCCGCCACGCGCCAGGCGAACATGAGGTCGGTCAGCTCTCCCAGCGTCGGGCGGCGCTGGGTCACCACGCGGAGCTGGCCGCGGTCGAGGGCCGTGTGGTCGAGCGTCTCCGCGAGAAGGCCCCCGCCGATCCGCTTGAAGTCGAGCGCGGTGATCCCGTAGTCGCGCAGCCCGTCCGGGGGATTCGGCGGGACGCGGAGCACCTCCAGGCTGGGCCGCGCGGCAAGCGCTGCGAGCGCCGCGGAATCGTAGCCGGGCGCGACGACCGCCTCGAACGTCCCCGATGCGATCTCCCGCGCGGTGGTCGCGTCGAGCGGCCGGTTGACCCCGACGATCGCGCCGTAGCCGGCGGCCGGGTCCGTCTCCATCGCTCGCCGGTAGGCTTCCGGAAGCCCATCGTCCGAGGCGATCCCGACCGGGTCCGTGTGGCGCACCACGACCGCGGTGGGGGCAGAGAAGTCGCGCGCGATCAGCCAGGCAGCGTCGAGGTCGAGGAGGTCGTTGAAGGTGGGTGGGCGGCCCTGGAGCTGGACCGCATCGGCGAGCTTGCCGTCGCGGTGCGTCGTCTCCCGGTAGAACGCTGCCCGCTGGTGCGGGTTCTCGCCGTACGGGAGGTCGGTGACCTTCTCCAGCACGATCGAGACGTGGGGCGGGAACGTCGTCCCGGTGACCTGGTTGAGGTAGGCGGCCACCTCCGCGTGGTGCGCGGCGACGACGGCGAACGCTTCCGCAGCCAGCCGCTGCCGCAGCTCGGCCGAAACGCTTCCGCGGGCGCGGATATCGGCGACGAGCTCGGCATAGGCGGCCGGGCTGCTGACCGCGGCCACGCCTGCGTGGTTGCGGGCGGCTGCCGACAGGAGCGCCGTCCCTCCCACATCGATCATCTCGAGCGCCTCCTCGAGCGGGAGGCGCCGCTCCCCGACCTGCGGGGCAAACGGCTTCACGGTGACGACCACGATGTCGAGCAGCCCGATCCCGAGCTCCGCGAGCTCCGCGAGCTCGTCGGGCCGGTCGCGCCGGGCGAGGATGCCGGCGTAGACGGCCGGGTGGAACGTCTTCACCTGGCCGCCCACGAGCTGCGGGACGTTCGTCAGTGCCGTGATCGGGAGCGCGTCGACCCCGTCGGCGAGGAGGTGCTCCCGGGTCCCGTCGGTCGCGTAGATCTCGACTCCGAGGCCGGCGAGGTCACGGGCGAGCGCGCTGATCCCATCGCGGTTCGCGACCGATAGGAGGGCTCGCACCCGGATCAACCTCCTGTGTCAGCACGGCCGGGCACAGGCCACGCACCCGGGGGCGTCGGGGCGGCCTCGCTCCTGGCCGCGAGTATACGCCGCGAGCATGGCATACTCAGCCTTCGGCGCCGGTGGTGGCGTCGCCGGTGAGATCGCGCCCCTCGCTGCGCCCGCCGAGCCCCTGAAGCGACGGAGGTCCGTCCCGGTGACGCGCCCGCCCTGGGAATACCTGTTCACCACGTTCAACGACAGGCTCTTCCCGGACCTGTTCAACGCGATCTGGATCTTTGCCCTCGTCGGGATCGTGGCCATCGTGGTCCTCTACAACATCCGGACGCGCCAGCTGCGGCGCCACCCGCCATACCTCGACCTGTACGAGTGGCTGCTGTGGACGTCGATCTCGCTCTTCTTCCTGCTCCTCGTCTACGCGATCTTCCACTTCGACTTCATCTTCACGGCGGTGACGATCCCGATCGGGCTGGTCGTCCTGGCCTGGGTCCGGTTTGTGCGGTTCCCGCCGGAGCTGGCCCGCTACCAGCAGCAGCTGGCGAAGGCGCGCTTCTACTCGAAGCAGAAGTTCGCCCACCCCGAGTCCACGATCCGTCCCAAGCGCGCCCGGCGCCGCCGCCGCTGAGCCGCCGAGCCGCCGAGCCGTGGAAGTCCGCCGCTTCGGTGTCGGGAACCGGCGCCCGGACGGGCCGCCGGGGACGGTCGGGGTGCGCGGGCAGCCGATCCATGCGGACGCGCGCGGGTCGGTCGCAGAGCTGGCGTTCGCGCGGAATGCGCGCATCGAGCCGCATTCGAACCCGAACACGACCTGGTTCGTCGTGATCGAAGGCGGCGGCTGGGTCCAGGTCGGTGACGAGCGGGCCCGGATCGCGGCCGGCGAAGCGGTCCTCTGGCCGGCCGACATCGATCACGCGGCCGGGACGGAGCTCTCCGAGATGCGTGCGTTCATGGTCGAGTTCGCGGGCGCGGACGACACGGCTGCCCGCGGGATCCTCGAGGGCCGGGCGCTGGAGCTCTCCGCCGGGGAACCCGCCGCAACGGATCGCTCGTCGGGCGCGGCGACCCGCACGGGCGCGGGGGACGGATCGCCGGCCGCGCGCCCGGGGGCGAACGCGGGGACGGCCGCGGAGGGCGAGCCGCTCTGAGGCGAACGCGGGGAAGGCCGCGGAGGGCGAACCGCTCGGGGACCCACGTGGCGCGGCCCCGCACGTGGCGCGGGAGAGGCAGCCCGGCCCCTACTGCTTCGCGAGCACTGCCCCGAACTGTCCCAGGATTGCTGCGGTCGCGCCCCACACGATCCGGCCGTCCACCATGTACGCACCGTAGCGAAGCGGCCGGCCGAATGGGTCGGGATCGATGATCACGGGTGCGACGTCGGGCAGGAACGCGGCCACCGGGACCTCGAGGATCGCCGCAACTTCCCGGCGATCCGCCACGAACACAGGGCGACGCGCTGCGATCGCCACGATCGGCTGCACCCGGAAGTTGCTCGGCGGGATCCAGAGCGCATCCAGCGCCCCGACCACCTCGACGCCCGCGGCCGCGGCGTCGAGCCCGACCTCCTCGCGAGCTTCCCGCAGCGCGGTCGACGGTGCGTCCGCGTCCCCCGGGTCGACCTTGCCGCCGGGAAGGGACACTTCCCCGGAATGATCGCCGCCGTAGTCGACACGCTGGGTGAGCACGAGCATCGCTTCCCCATCGGGCCCGGGATAGACGAGGATCAGCGCGGCTGCTCGGCGAGCGGTGGGAGGTGGCGCCGGTCGCTCGAACGGGACGCCGTCGGGCAGCCGCTCCGGGCGCAGCCAGGCCGGCGCTGGCGGAAGCGGGTGCCGGGCTGCGCGCAGGCGCGCGCGCACGTCCTCGGGAGTCACGCTCGACATCGTAGAGCCGCCTGCGCCGGGGTGATCCGGCGCGCCCTGCCAGCCAGGTTCCGCTTGGCGTCGCCGGCCGGGTCCGCGTCGTCGGCCGGGTCCGCGTCGCCGTTCGGCTCCCCGCCGCCGGTCAACGCCCCGCCCCGGCCGCCGGCATCCCGCCGGCTGACCCTAGTTCAGCCGCGGGCCTTCGTCGTCGTTCTTCCTCCGTGTCGACGGCAGGTCGAGCACCAACGGCGCCGGCGCACGGTCGGGGCGCTGGTCGGCGCCGGCCCGCGCGTCGCGTCGATCGGACGCGTCCGCGACGACCGTCGCGTCACTGCTCGTGAACACGAGCGTTTTCGAGACGGGATCCGCGTCGACGGCGATCGCGTCACCTGGCGTGAACTCGCCGCGCAGCAGGGCCCGGGCCAGCGGGTTCTCCACCAGCCGCTGGATCGTCCGCTTGAGCGGGCGGGCGCCGTACGAGGGATCCAGCCCGTCCCGGGCGATCACGGCCCTGGCCGCCGGCGACAGCGTGATCGCGAGGTCGTGCGAGGCCAGGCGTCCCTGGAGCTCGAGAAGCAGGAGCTCGACGATCTTCTCGAGGTCGGTGTCCGAGAGCGAATGGAACACGATGATCTCATCCACCCGGTTGAGGAACTCGGGCCGGAACTGGCTGCGCAGCGCTCCCAGGACCTGCCGCTTCATGGCCTCGTAGGCCGAATCTTCGGGGCTCGGCCGCCCGGTGAAGCCCGTGATGAGGTTGCTCCCGACGTTGCTGGTCATGATCACCACGGAGTTCTTGAAGTCCACGGTGCGTCCCTGGCCATCGGTGAGGCGGCCGTCGTCGAGGACCTGGAGCAGGACATTGAAGACGTCCGGATGCGCCTTCTCGATCTCGTCGAGCAGGATCACGCCGTACGGGCGGCGGCGAACCGCCTCGGTCAGCTGGCCTCCCTCCTCGTACCCGACGTAGCCGGGAGGTGCCCCGATCAGGCGCTGGACCGAGAACTTCTCGAGGTACTCGGACATGTCGATCCGGACCATCGCCTGCTCGTCGTCGAACAGGAACTCCGCCAGCGCGCGCGCGAGCTCGGTCTTCCCGACGCCGGTCGGGCCGAGGAAGAGGAACGAGCCGATCGGGCGGCGCGGGTCCTTGAGGCCGGCCCGCGCACGACGCACCGCGTCGGAGACCGCCTCGACCGCCACGTCCTGGCCGACGACGCGCTCGTGGAGCCGCTCCTCCATGTGGACGAGCCTGGCCATCTCGCCCTCGAGGAGCCTGGTGACCGGGATCCCCGTCCAGGCCGCGACGATCTCGGCGATGTCGTCCGCGTCGACCTCCTCCTTGAGGAGGCGCGGCGCGCCGTCCGAGGCCGCGAGCGCTGTCTCCTGCGCCCTGAGGCGCTCCTGGAGCTGGACGCGGGTCCCGTACTTGAGCTCCGCTGCGGTGCCGTAGTCGGCCTCTCGCTCGGCCTGTTCGATCCGGACCGCCAGCGCCTCCAGCTCGGACTTCGTCTTCCGGAGGCCCGAGATCGCCTGCTTCTCGGTCTCCCAGCGCTGCTTCATCGCGCCGGCCTGCTCGGCGATCTCGCCGAGCTCGGCCTCCAGGACCGCGAGGCGTGCTTTGGATGCCTCGTCCTTCTCCTTGCGCAGCGCCTCGCGCTCGATCTCCAGCTGGATCCGCCGGCGTTCCAGCTCGTCGAGCTCGACCGGCATGGAGTCGATCTCCATCCTGAGCCGGCTGGCCGCCTCGTCGACGAGGTCGATTGCCTTGTCGGGGAGGAATCGCTCGGTGATGTAGCGGTTGGAGAGGCTTGCCGCGGCGACGAGCGCGGAGTCCGTGATCCGGACCCCGTGGTGCACCTCGTAGCGCTCCCGGAGCCCGCGCAGAATGCTGATCGTCTCCTCCACGGTGGGCTGGTCCACGACCACCGGCTGGAAGCGGCGTTCCAGCGCCGCGTCCTTCTCGATGTGCTTGCGGTACTCGTCGAGGGTGGTCGCCCCGATCGTGTGGAGCTCCCCGCGCGCGAGCATCGGCTTGAGGAGGTTGCTGGCGTCCATCGCGCCCTCTGCCGCCCCGGCGCCCACCACCGTGTGGAGCTCGTCGATGAAGAGGACGACCCGCCCCTCGCTGTCCTTGACATCCTTGAGGACGGCCTTCAGGCGCTCCTCGAACTCTCCCCGGTACTTCGCCCCGGCGACGATCGACCCGAGGTCCAGCGCGACGACCCGCTTGTCCTTGAGGGTCTCCGGCACGTCGCCCCGCACGATCCGCTGGGCCAGGCCCTCGACGATCGCGGTCTTGCCGACACCCGGTTCCCCGATCAGGACCGGGTTGTTCTTCGTCCGGCGGCTGAGGACCTGGACGACTCGCCGGATCTCCACGTCCCGGCCGATGACCGGGTCGAGCGAGCCTGCCCGTGCCTCCTGGGTCAGGTCGCGGCCGTACTTCTCGAGCGCCTGGTACGTGCTCTCCGGGTTCGGGGAGGTGACCCGCTGGCCGCCGCGCACGCCCGCGAGCGCGCCGAGCACGGCCTCGCGGCCGGCTGCATGCCGCTCGAGGAGCGCCTGGCCGTCACCGCCCGCGTCGACCACCCCCAGGAGGAGGTGCTCCGTGGAGACGAACTCGTCGCCGAGCCGGCGCGCCTCCTCGCCCGCTCGCTCCAGCACGCGCCGGGAGCGCGGATCGAGAGTCAGCTGGCCGCCGGCGATCTTGGCGCGGCGGGCGAGCAGGGCGGCCAGCTCGCCGCGGAAGGCGCCCAGGTCCACGCCGACCCTGCGCAGGGTCTGGGCCGGGATGCCCTCGTCGTCCTCGACGAGCGCGGCCAGGATGTGCTCCGCGTCGAGGATGGGGCTCTGGAGCCGCTCGGCCAGCGCCTGTGCGCCGGCGATCGCCTCCTGGGCCTTCTGGGTGAATCGTTCGAGGTTCATGGTGCGTGCGGATCCTTCCCAGCGGGGAATGTCGGGTCGGCTGGCTGCCCGGCGGTCGCCGGCTTCATTCGGCAGATCTCGGGTCGGGCTGGTCGATGGTGTCGAGGAATGTCCGGGCCGCGGCGACGCCCGGCTCGTCGAGCGCGGGCAGGATCACCCGGATCTTCACGTGGAGGTCGCCCCGGCCCTCGCCCTTGAGGCGCGGCATCCCCTGGCCGGCCAGCCGGATGGCGCGCCCGTTCTGCGTGCCGGCCGGGACGCGGAGCAGGACGCGACCGGTGAGCGTTCGGACCGGGACTTCCGCGCCCAGGAGCGCCTCGCCGAGCGTCACCGGCAACTCCCGGGAGAGCGTCGCGCCGTCACGCCGGAAGACGGGATGCGGGACGACCTTGGCGATGAGCACGAGATCGCGTGCCGCGGGGCCCGAGCCGCCGCCGCGGCCGCGCAGGCGGATCCGGCTGCCGGTCTCCACGCCGGCCGGGATCTTCACCTCCAGGCGCTTCCCGTCCACCTCCACGAGCCGGGCGGCGCCGTGGAAGGCGTCCTCGAGGCTCAGGTCGACGTGCGCCTCGACGGGCGGGAGCGCATCGACGCGGCCCCGCGCGTGCGTCCCCTGCGCATGTGCCGGTCCCCCGTCGCGTCCGCCGGCCCCGGCGAACACGTCCGCACCGCCCGGGGTCGTCCCGGCGAAGAAGGTCCGGAAGAAGTCGGAGAAGTCGTCGCCGCCGCCGGCGAACTCGAACCGGATTCCCCCGTCCTGGCTCGCGAACCGCCTGCTCCCCGCCGACCCGCGGCCACCCCGGCCCGCCGCCGAAAAGCCGGCGAACGGGCCTCCCGGCCCGAACGGATCTCCACCCGGACGGGCGCCCGCCCGGGCGTAGTCCTGCCAGTGGGCGCCGAGCTCGTCGTACTGCCCACGCTTCTCGGGATCCGAGAGAACCTCGTTGGCCTCGTTGACGTCCTTGAAGCGACGTTCGGCGGCCTTGTCTCCCGCGTTGCGGTCCGGGTGGAACTCGCGGGCGAGCTTCCGGTACGCCTTCTTGATCTCGGCGGGCGTGGCGGTCTTGGGGACGCCCAGCACGGCGTAGTAATCCTTGTAGTCCATCGTCGGCCTCCCTCAGGGGCGCCGGAGACGGGTCGAGAGCGCGGTCGTGGTCAGCGGCCCGCCACGATCGCCGCGGGCTGGTCGGCCGGGAACGCGGGTCGGGGGGCCGGGACCGCGAGC
This sequence comes from Chloroflexota bacterium, assembly GCA_034435355.1. Classification (GTDB taxonomy): domain Bacteria; phylum Chloroflexota; class Limnocylindria; order Limnocylindrales; family CSP1-4; genus CTSoil-043. Next base: position 14,327 of record DAOTXE010000019.1, on the reverse strand, counting down.
GGCTCGTCCTGCTTCTCCGTCCCGCCGGATCCCCGGGCCCGGGGCGCCAGCGCCTGCGGGCGCTGCCGCAGGGCCGCGTCCAGGACCTGGTCCATCGTGTCGACGAGAACCACCTTGATCTGCTTGCGGATCTCCTCGGGGATGTCCCGGAGGTCCTTCTCGTTCTTGCGGGGAAGGATCACGACGCGCGCACCCGAGAGGTGCGCCGCAAGGATCTTGCTCTTGAGGCCGCCGATCGGGAGGACCCTGCCGCGCAGGGTGATCTCGCCGGTCATTGCCACGTCCTTGCGCACCGCGATGCCGGTGAGCGCGCTCACCATGGCGGTGGCCATCGTGATCCCGGCCGACGGACCGTCCTTCGGGGTCGCTCCGGCCGGGACGTGGATGTGGAGGGTGTTCTTCTCGAAGACCTCGCGCTCGATCCCGAGCTTCAAAGCGTTCGCGCGGATCCAGGAGAGAGCGGCCCGGGCGGACTCCTTCATGACGTCGCCGAGCTGGCCTGTCAGGATGAAGTCCTCGCGGCCCTCCATCTTCGTCACCTCGACCGCGACGATGTCGCCCCCGACCTCGGTGACCACCAGGCCCGTCGCCGCGCCGGTCTGGTCCTCCGACTCGAGTTCGCCGTACTCGAAGCGCGGCGGGCCGAGGAAGACGTTGAGCTTCCTCACGTCGACCCGCGTCTTGCGCTTGTGCCCCTCGGCGACCTGCCGGGCGACCTTGCGCATGATGTTCGCCAGCTCGCGCTCCAGGTTCCGGACGCCGGCCTCGTGGGTATACGCCTGGACGAGCTCGACGAACGCCTCGTCCGTGATCTCGATCCGCCTGTCCGTGAGGCCGTGGTTGTGGAGCTGCTTGGGGACGAGGAACCGCTTTCCGATCTCCACCTTCTCGCGCTGGGTGTAGCCGGGGAGCTGGACGACCTCCATCCGGTCGCGCAGCGGCGCCGGGATCGGGTCGAGCAGGTTGGCCGTGGTGATGAAGAGGACCTTGCTGAGGTCGAAGGGGACCTCGAGGTAGTTGTCCTGGAAGGTGTTGTTCTGCTCCGGGTCGAGCACCTCGAGGAGCGCCGAAGACGGGTCGCCCCGGAAGTCCATGCCCAGCTTGTCCACCTCGTCGAGCATGAAGACCGGGTTGTTCGAGCCCGCCGTCTTGATGCTCTGGATGACCCGGCCCGGCAGGGCCCCGATGTAGGTGCGGCGGTGCCCGCGGATCTCCGCCTCGTCGTGGACGCCGCCGAGGCTCATCCGCACGAACTTGCGGCCCATCGCGCGCGCGATCGACTTGCCCAGCGAGGTCTTGCCGACGCCCGGCGGGCCCACGAAGCAGAGGATCGGGCTCCGGATGGTCGACGCGAGCGTGCGAACCGCGAGGTACTCGAGGATCCGCTCCTTGATCTTCTCGAGACCGTAGTGATCCTCGTCGAGGATGCGTGCGGCCTCGCGGATGTCGAGGTTGTCATCCGTCGCGGTGTTCCAGGGCAGCCCGACCAGCCAGTCGACGTAGGTTCGGATCACGCCGACCTCGGGGGAGGCCGACGGGATGCGGCTCATCCGATCGACTTCCTTGAGGGCGCGCGTCCGGACCTCCTCGGGCATCCCGGACTGCTCGACCTTCTCGCGAAGCTCGTGGATCTCCGCCTGCTGCGGGTCGTCCTCGCCGAGCTCGCGCTGGATCGCCTTGAGCTGCTCCCGGAGGATGTACTCGCGCTGGGTTTTGTCGAGCTCCGACTTGACCTCGTTCTGGATCTTCCCCTTGAGCTCGAGAATCTCGACCTGGCGGTTGAGGAATGTCGAGACGAGCTTGAGGCGCTCGACGACATCGATGGTCTCGAGGAGCTCCTGGCGCTGCTCGGTGGACATGTCGGGGCTGTAGGCGACCATGTCGGCGAGCAGGCCCGGCTCACTGATGTTGCGGGCTGCGACGGCAGCCTCCGGCGGAACCGGCGCACCCGACTGGACGTACTGGTCCATCTGTGCCTGGACGGTCTTCATCATCGCCTCGACCTCGAGGCCCTTCGGAGAGGCGTCCGGCATCTCCTCGACCGTCGCGACGAGGTGCGGGCTCGTCGACACGAAACCGTGGACGCGCAGGCGGCTCTGGCCCTGGACGATGGCACGCACGGTGCCGTCCTGGAGCTGCACGACCTGGGCGATCTTGGCGAGCGTCCCGATGCCGTAGAGCTCGGAGGGATCGTTGATCTCCTCCATCTCGGCCCGGCGCTGGGTCACGAGCCCGATCAGGCTGCCTTCGGCGACCGCGGCGTTGAGCGCGTTGACGCTCTTCTCGCGGCCCACGGTGAGCGGCACGATCATCTCCGGAAAGATGACCGTCTCACGGAGCGCCACGATCGGCAGCTCGCGGGTGCGCGTCTCGGACGGGCGATCCACGCCCTTCTTCAGTCTCGGCATCACGCCCTCCTGGCGCGTCTGGGACGCTTGCATGTCCCCGGCTGTGGTTCCGGCCCGGTGGCCGGGGACCCGGTCCGTGGACCGGCTTCGGCTTCGCGGGATGGGGTCCCGATCATGGCGCGGATCGAGGGCGCGGTACGGGCTGCAGGGAGGTCACTGTCTGGCGGATCACGGCCCGTGCTGTCCGGCCGGCTCCGCGGCTTCGAGGTTGCCCTCACTCCATTCGTCCGAGAGGGCCTCAAGGATGCGGACCCCGAGCCGTTCCTCGAGCTCGAAGAGGATCCGGACGCCGGCCAGGTTCACCCCCCGGTCCTGCGTGAGATGCCTGATCCACAGGATCCGGCGCAGGTCGTGGTCGGAGTAGAGGCGGATGTTCGTGGGCGTGCGAGCCGGTTCGATCAGGCCCTCGTCCTCGTAGATCCGGAGCGTACGCGGGTGGACCGCCACGATCCGGGCGGCCACCGAGATCACGTAGACCGGACGGGCGGGGTCCCGGTCGAACCGGCTGCGCTGCACGAGCGTCGGCGGCTCAGCGGCCGCTGCCCGCCCCGGCGATCTCGCGCTCACCCCGGGCCTCGGCGGTCGAACCGGCCGAGATCTTGATCTGCTTCGGCTTGATCTCGTCGGCCTTCGGGATGCGAAGGGTCAGGATCCCATGCTCGAAGCTGGCGGTGGCCCGCTCGCCGACGAGGCCCTCGGGCAGCTCGAGCGTGCGGCTGAAGCTCCCCTGCCGGATCTCGTTCAGGATCCAGGAGTCCTCCTCACGGTGCTCCTGCTCCTTGATCTCGCCGGCGATGGTCAGCGTGTTGCCGGTGAGGGTGATCTCCACGTCGTCGGGCTTCCAGCCGGCGAGGCTCGCCTTCACAAGAAGCTCGTCCTTGTTGGTGGTGATGTCGAGGGCAGGCTCCGCGCCCGCGAGCGTGGCGCGCCAGAAGCGCGGCCGCACGTCGTCGTCGAAGAGGCGTTCCACGGTCCGGCGCATGGTGAACAGGTCATCCCACGGACTGGTTCGATGGATCAGGGTCATGGCATGCACCTCCGGGTGCCAGGTCTTGGATGTACACCCCGCCACGTGGCGGGCCGGTTCGAATCACGCCGCCGGGGCACCCCGATGGACGTGGCCCAGGAGCGCTGTCCTGCGAGACTTCTGGGCAAGCGAGAGGATAGAACCATGACAATAATGCTGTCAAGAGTCTAGGCATGAATGGGTTCGGTCCGGGTGCCGGGGCGGCCGGGCCGGGCGCAGATGGTGGCCCCGCTCGTCCCGCAGGACCGATCGCCGGTGGGTACCGACCGGCCGCGGCGAACGTCGGCCGGGCCGCCGGCCTATCCCTCGGGAAGCGGGCCGATCAGGGCCTCGTGGAGCGCAGGCTCGCTCTCCCGGCGGCCGGTGGCGATCACGTTGTCCCCGGACCGGAAGATCATGTCCGGGCTCACCCCCTGGGCCACCTCGTCGCGGACGACGGCGACGATCGAGCAGCCGACCGGCAGCTGCAGCTGCAACATTGTCCTCCCGACGGCGGGCGACTCGGCCCCGAGATGCGCTTCCATCATCTCGTACTCGCGCGACAGGGGGGCGAGGTGGAGCACCTCGTGGACCGGGATGTCCTGCTCGATCGAGCCGAGGATCATGCGGGTTGGCGAGATCAGCTCGTCGACGCCGAGATGCTTGAAGAGCGGCTCGTTCTTCGGGTTGTTGACCCGGGCGATCGTTTTCGGCACCGCAAAGTGGTGCTTGGCCATCTGGCAGATCACCAGGTTGTCCTCGTCGTCCCCGGTGACCGCCGCGACGACGTCTGCGCGGTTCGCGCCGGCATCGGCGAGCGAGCTTCCTTCGCAGCCGTCCCGGGCGACGACGATGGAGCCGATCTCGTCGGCGATCTGATCGGCGCGATGGCGGTCCTTCTCCATCAGGACGACCTCGTGGCCGGATTCGGCGAGCTCGCGGGTCAGGTAGTAGCCCACCTTCCCGCCGCCCACCACGAGCACGAACATCGTCAGCCCTCCGCCAGGCGAGCCGTCACGGAAGCCCCGATCGGCGGATGGTCGTGATCGGCCCCGCGCCGGACGGACGGCTCGCTCCCCGGCGGGAGGTGCATCGCGCCGAGGATCGCGTCCGACATCATCGTCGTTCTGCAGATGGTCCCGATCCCCAGCTCGGCGTAGGCCTGCGCCCGGATCGGGTCGTTGACCTTCGCGTAGACCGTCCCGATCCCGAAAGCCTCGCGGGCGAGCTGGGCGGCCAGGACGTTCCGGTTGTCTCCTTCGGTCAGGGCCAGGAAGACGTCCGCCCCCGCGACGCCGGCCCGCCGGAGTGCATCCTCGTCGGTCCCGTCGCCGCGCACCGCCTCGCCCCCGAAGGTCGCCGGGAGCCGGTCGAATGCCCGGACCAGGAGGTCGATGATGACGACGTCGTGGCCCGACGCATCGAGCGACGCGGCGAGCAGGCCGCCGACCCGCCCGCACCCGACGATGACCACTTTCATGCGTGGTTCTCCGCTGGCATCGGCTCGCGCACCACCCAGACGGCGCACGGTGCGTTCTTGAGAACATAGGGCACGGTCCGCCCGATCGCAAAGTCTCCGCCGAACTTCTTGCGGTACGGCAGGCCCACGACCAGGAGGTCCGCGGCCCGCTCCACCGCCTCGTCGACGATCGCGGCGCCCACGTCGCGGGCCTGGACCAGGACCGGTTCGAGCTTCCCGTGCAGGCGCTCGGCCGCGGCCTCGGCGGTGTCGAGAACTCGCTGGGCTGCGTCGGATCCTTCGGCGACACCCGCGTCGAGCGGCAGCGTCCAGTCGATCTCGACGACGTGGATGGCCACGATCTCGGATTTCGACGCGCGGGCCGACTCGACGACGAGGCGGATGATCCGGTCGTCGCACGGCCCACCGTTGAGCGCTACGACAACCCGCGAGAAGAGCGTGATCGGCTTGTCGGCCACGGGGCGAGGCAGACCTCAGGGTCAACGATGGTCCGGACCCGGAGATGCGGGCCGCGACGGGTTGCGTCCGTCTCCGCACACGATACCACCGGGCTCTTCCGGCGGCGCCGGCACAGACGCGTCAGCCTGCGGGCTGGTCCGGCGGGATGTGCTGATCGAGGCGGCCGCGGCGCTCGAAGACTGCCGGCTCCTCGCGCCGGTAGGGGACGTCGGTGATGACGGTGTTCGGCCGGCCCAGGAGGGCCCGCCGCAGCTGGTTCGTCGCCTGGTTGTACAGGATCCGCTCCCACCAGTGGCGGGGGACGTACTCCGGGATCACCACGAACGTGATCGGCGCTTCCTTGTCCGGCGTCCAGGCCTGGTCGAGAACGTCGAGGTAGGCGAGGAAGGGGCCTGTCAGCGCCCGGTACGGCGACTCGACGACCACCAGCGCGACCCCCGGCACCTGGCGCGCCCAGTCGTCTCGCACGCGCGCGGCGTACTCGTGGTCGTCGACGACGAGCACGGCCCGGATGTCCGACGAGATGGTCCGGCCCACGTTGACGGCCTGGACGACCGACCGGTTCAGGCCGCTGATCGGGACGACGACGCGCTCGGACCGATGCGGCGGCACGATCACCTGGTCCGGGCGCAGCGCGAGCTCACGGGCCGACGTCGCGTACTGGCGGTGAACAAACCAGAAGAGGGTAACGAGCAACGGGATCAGCACGAGGACGAGCCAGGCGCCCCCGGAGAACTTGACGCTGGCGACCACCATCAGGACGACGAGGGTCATGAGACCGCCGAAGGCGTTCACGGCCGCCCGCCACCACCAGCCCGACCCGCGCTCGGCGATCCAGTGGCGAACCATCCCGATCTGCGAGAGCGTGAAGCAGACGAACACGCCGACCGAGTAGAGAGGGATGAGAAGGTGCGTGTCGCCCTGGAAGACGACGAGAAGGAACCCGGCAATCCCGGCCAGGATGACGATGCCGTAGGAGAACGACAACCGATCTCCGCGGAAGGCGAACTGGCGGGGCATGTACCCGTCACCCGCCAGGATTGCCGCAAGGCGCGGGAACGCGTTGAAGCTCGTATTGACCGCCAGGAACAAGATCAGCGCCGTTGCGACCTGCAGGGCGACGAAGAGCGGCGTCCCACCTCCGAAGATCGCGGTTCCAAGCTGCGCGATCGCGGTCGGCCCGCCACCCTGGACGGCCGGACGGAGACCCATCACCTCGGCGAGGAACATGAAGCCGACGAAGAGGACGCCCAGGAGGATCGCCATGATCGTCAGCGTGTTGGCCGAGTTCCTCGACTCGGGCGGCTTGAAGGCGGGTACCCCGTTCGCGATCGCCTCGACGCCCGTGAGGGCGACCGAGCCCCCCGCAAAGGCGCGTAGCAGGAGGAAGACCGTGACCGCCTCGGTCCCCGGCACGGGAACCTGCGCCGGTACCGGCGGGCTCGGCAGCTGACCCGTGACGGCTCGCACGAGGCCGAGCCCGATCATGAGAAGCGCGAGCCCCAGGAATGCGTAGGTCGGCAGAGCGAAGATGTTGCCCGACTCCCGCAAGCCCCGGAGGTTTCCGAGCGTGATGATGACGATCGAGAGGATCCCGACCTCCACCCGGACGTCATACAGGGCGGGCCAGACCGAGTAGGCCTGGGCGACCGCCGAGGCGGTAGACACCGCAACGGTCATCACGTAGTCGATCATCAGGGCGCCGGCCGCGATCAGCCCGAAGATCTGGCCGAGGTTCTGCTTTGCCACCGTGTACGCCCCGCCGCCCGCCGGGTAGGCGCGGCAGACCTGACGGTACGACGTCGAGACCACGGCCAGCATGAGCGCGATCGCCAGTGCGATCTCCACCGAGAACTGCAGAGCCACGACGCCGCCCGCGAAGAGGGCGATCAGGATCTCGTCCGGTGCGTAGGCGGAGGACGATATGGCGTCGGAGCTGAAGATCGGGAGCGCCAGCTTCTTGGGCAGCCGCTCCTCGGCTTCGTCCTCGTTCGAGAGAGGCCGCCCAAACAGCACCCGGCGGGCGTTCGCCCAGGCCAGCGCGACCCCCGTGCGCGGCGCCGTCGCCGCCTCCTTGGCGGTCAGCATGCCCGCGCCGGTATAGCGGAAGTACGGGGAGTGCGGCCGATCGACGCGGACGCGCCGATCCCCGATCTTGCGGCCCTGGAGGGGCCGGCGGCCACCGATCATCGGACGGGCATCACTCGAAGGTACGGGCCGGAAATGGCGCTGCGGCCGAGGGCCCGGTCATGCTACCGCCCCGCCGGGCCGGCTGTGGGCGGCCGGTGCCGCGATCAGAGCCCGTGCTCCAGGCGGGTCACCAGGCGGTCCGGGAGCGCGACCGCACGCATCGCGGACTGGGTTGCCGCGATCGGGTAGACGACCCGGTGCCAGATGACGGTCGACGCGCCGGTGTCCAGGATCGCGGCGCTCGCGCGCGGGTCGCGGTCGCGTGGCTGGCCGACGCTGCCCGGGTTCACGAGCACGCGGCGGGCATCCAGCCGGAGCGTCGCGCCGTCGGCCGCCGGCAGCGTCTCCACCACCTGGCCCGCCGACTCGCGGAACGCGCCGGGGAGATGCGTGTGGCCGTGGAGGACGTTGGCCGTCGTGAACGCGGAGAGGTTCGCCCGAGCCCCGGCTGCCGTCGTGACGTACTCCCAGGTGGGATCTCGCGGACTTCCGTGGACCAGGGTCAGGCCGTCGATCTCGCGTCGCTCCGGGAGGGCAGCCAGCCACTCCCGCGTGGCCGGGGTGATCCGGCCCGCGGTCCACTCGATCGCCCGACGCGCGTCGGGATTGAACCAGTCGGCGAGCTCGAGGTCGAGCGCCGCCGCGTCGTGGTTCCCGCGCACGCCGACCGCTCCAAGCTCCCGGAGCCGGGCCACCACCTCGTCGGGGTGCGGTCCGTACCCCACGACGTCGCCGAGATGCCAGACGGCATCGACTGCCCCGAGTGCCGCCAGCACGGCTTCGAGCGCGGGCAGGTTGGCATGGATGTCCGACAGGACCGCGATCCGCATCACCGGGGAGCGTACCAGCCGCTCACCATGGATGGCGTGCGCGCTCGGCCGGGGACCGGGGCCAGCCCGGGGCCGTGCGGCTCGTCTTGCGGCAGACCACCAGGACGTGCCCCGCCGGAACCGGCGGTGCCGTCGCGAGGATGTCGATGGACCCGCCGCCGAGCGCGAGCAGGGCGGGCATCGCCCGGATGCGTTCCTCCTCGATCGCGGCGCCCTTCCAGGCGACGAGGAGCCCGCCCGGCGCGAGCAGCGGGAAGGCCAGCTCCACCAGCTCCGGCAGGCCGGCGACGGCACGCGCCGTCACCGCCGGCCAGCGCTCGCGATGGCGTGGGTCGGCAGCCAGCGACTCGGCCCGCTCGCACGCGACAGCCACCCGTCCGGCAAGGCCCAGCCCGGCGACGGCCGCCTCCAGGAAGCGCGCCTTCTTGGCGATCGACTCCACCAGCACGGACCGCTCCACCGGCAGCGCAATCGCGAGCGGGAGGCCCGGGTAGCCGCCGCCCGAGCCGAGGTCGAGGAGCGCCCGGACGCCCTCGTCGCGGAGCAGCCCGACCGCGGACAGCGCGTCGAGCACGTGCGCGGTGACGGCAGCCCGCGGTTCGCGGATCGCGGTGAGGTTGACGGCGCCGGTCCAGGCAAGCAGCAGCCGGAGGTGACCCTCCAGCGCTGCCGTGAGCGGTTCCGGCAGGTCGCCCAATCCCATCGCCGTGAGCCCGCCCTCGAGCGCGGCGCGCGCGTCGGGCGGGAGCGGCGGGCAGTCGGACGGGTTGACCGGGAGCGGCGCGCGATCGTGCAGCCCTTGGGCCCTCCAGCAGGCCCGCCTCAGCGCGCCGTCTCCCGGCCAGCGAACGGATCGAATCGAACGCGCGCGACGCCGACGGTCTTGCGAAGCCGGCGCGGTTCGCGGCCGGGTTTCCCCTTGGCCCCGCGCGGGATGCGGTCCCCGTCGTCGGTCCGCGGTCGATGCGGAGCGGCATCGTCCGTCCCTCGCCGGAGCGTGTCAACGGCCTTATCCACGAACTCGGTCCGGGCCGCTGCGATTGTGGACAAACCCCGGTCGGCGCGACGTCGGCGGTGGACCAGCCCTCAGGCTGCCGACCCGTCGGAGGTCGCACCCGGGAGGGCGCGCGGATCGGGCGAGCCTCGGCCACCGTGACTCTGGGTGCGCGACCTGGCCGGGCCGCGCAGAGCCGCGAGAACCGACCGCTCCTCGAGGATCATCTCCTCCGCCTCGAGCGCCGTCACGACGGCCGCGGCAAGGGCGCTGCCGTCCACGTCGGCGGCCCCCGGCAGCGCGAGCACGAACGTGGATCCGACCCCGGGCAGGCTCGCCACGCCGAGGTCGCCCCGCATGGCGCGCGCCAGCTCGCGGGCGATCGGCAGCCCGAGGCCCGTCCCGGGGACCCGGTCCTGGCCCTCGAGCCGCACGAACGGCTCGAAGATGCGCTTCCGGTCCCCGACCGCGATGCCCGGCCCGTCGTCCCGGACGGCGACGATCGCGGCCGCGGCGCCGGTCCGTGCCTCGAGCTCGACGAGCCCGCCACGCGGCGTGAACTTGATCGCGTTGGCGACGAGGTTGGTGACGATCTGCTCGACCCGGCGGCGATCCCCGGTGGCCGGCCTGAGGCGCGGCGGAAGCGCCCACGCGAGGCGGATCCCGGCCGCCCGGGCGGTCGGCTCGAGGGCCTCGAGTGCCCGTGCGCAGGCCTCGGCGATCGAGAACGGATCGACCCGGAGGCCGAGGCTCCCGGACTCGATCCGGCTGACTTCGAGAAGATCGCCGACCAGCTCGGCCATGCTCTCCGTGATCCGGCGGCTGCGCTCCAGGAACTCGCGCTCGACGCCCGGGTCGCCCACCCGGCCCTCGAGGAGCAGGTCCAGGTAGCCGCCAAGGCCGGTCAACGGCGTGCGGAGCTCGTGCGCCACCATGGACACGAACCGGGTGCGCTCGGCGTCGCGCCCCCGCATCTCCGCGCGTTCGCGCTCGTCCTCCGCGCGGCCCGAGGCCAGCGCGAGCGCGACGAGGAGATGCCGGTATGTCGAGGTCGGGAGACGCTCGGTGACACGCACCGGCGAGACGCCGGAGGGCAGCTCCACGCCAAGGTGGACGCCCGCGGCCCCCGAGACCGGGACGAGAAAGTACGTCGGGTCGGAGTCATCGTGGCTCGTCATCCGGGCGTCGGGCGTCCCGCCCCGGGCCCGGACGGTGTCGATGCGGGCCGATGGCGCTGCCGCGCGCCGCGCCGCCGATCGCGGCGCGTGCGCGTCCAGCCAGGCGGCGAGCGGGCGGCCCGCATCCTCGCGTTCGTCCGCGCCGATCGCGACCGTCACGCGCCGCGTCGGCTCGTCGACGACCAGGGCTGCCCGCCGCGCCCCGACGACGCGGGCCACCATCCCGAGGATCGCGGCGAGCCGCGCGTGCGCATCGCCCGGTCCGGCCAGGATGTCCAGGGATCGGGCCAGCAGCGCTCGCTCCTCGTGGACCTCCTGGTCCTCGTGGCGCCGGAAGGCACGGCGGCCGTCATGGGCAACGGGCCGGGCGTCCCCGCCGTTCGCGAGCGGGCGCTGCGGGTCCGGGCGCGGGGTCGCGGGATCGGGGTTGCCGGGGGTGGCCATCCGTGCGAGGGTGCGCCGGCGCACCGCGTCGGACCATCCCTCCGACGGCCACGGAACCTTGTCCGAAGGTACCCCCGGATCCGCCGTGGGCGCCGCGCGGCCCCAGGGTCGGTACGGGAGTGTCAGCCCCTGGGCGCGCTGCGGACCGGGCGCCCGATCGTGCGCCGGACGACGTCGAGGACCTCGTCGACGTATTGCTGCACGTCGCCATGCTCGGACGCGGTCCGGATGCAGCCCTGGACGTGGTCCTCCAGGACCAGGAGGCTCACCGCGTCGACGGCCGCTCGAAGCGCGCTGGTCTGCTGGAGAATGTCCACGCAGTACTCCTCGCGCTCGATCATCCGCGAGATCCCACGGACCTGGCCCTCGATCCGGCTCAGGCGACGGAGGAGCTGCGCGCGGTCACGGGAGTAACTGTGGCGGAACGTTCCGGGCAGCTCCGGCGTCGCGGCCACGGCCGGGGAGTCGACGCCGGGCGCGGCCACGGCCGGCGGGGCGGGGCGCGCGTTCCTCTCGGTGGTCATCGGGGCCTTCTCCTGCTGGCCTTCACGGTGTGCCGATGATACTCCCCCCGGGTATCGGTGCTCGGCCGGGCGCCGCGCTCCCGCAGCACGGACGGCGACGGCAGGCGGGGGCCGACCGCCCGATGCGGGATCGATAGCCCGATGCGGGACCGCAAGCGGACCGGCTAGACTGCGTCCGATGGATCTCGACGCAGATCTCGGCGTCCCGCCTCGCCCCGCGTTCGCCCACGCAAGCGAGGCGGAGCTGGCCCGGATCCTTGACTTCTACGCCGTCGCCTGGGAGTACGAGCCGCGCACGTTCCCCATCCTCTTCGACGGATCGGGGGCGGTGCGCGAGAGCTTCAGCCCGGACTTCTTCCTCCCCGAGCTCGACCTCTACCTGGAGCTGACGACGCTCAAGCAGCGGCTCGTGCGGAAGAAGAACCGCAAGCTCCGCCGCCTGCGCGAGCTCTACCCGGGCATCCGGATCAAGCTTCTCTACGCGCGCGACTTCCGGGCGCTGCTCTTCAAGTACGGGAAGATGGCGCTCGCCGATGCGCTCACGGGGGCGGACGGCCAGACCACGCCGCCGAGAGCGCGGCTCGCGCATGCCGCGCCGGACGCACCGCCGGCCGCAGCGGCACCCGGGCCCACGACCGGCGTCGGTGGCCGGCCCGCCGAGGATTCCGCGCGCCGAACGGAACATGCCCGGCGGCGTTCCCGCAGGACGCACGCGGAGGCACGGGCCCGCGCCATGGCGCGCCAGGCAGCCCGCGAGCCCGCCGGCGCAGAGGTCACGTCGTGACGCGCCGCCCCGACCTCGCGGAGGATGTCACGCAGATCCTGCTGAGCGAGGAGCAGATCCAGGCCAAGGTCAACGATCTCGGCCGCCGCATCAGCGCCGACTACGCGGGGCGCGACCTGACGCTCGTCAGCGTCCTCAAGGGCTCCCTGCCGTTCATGGCCGACCTGATGCGCTCGATCACGATCCCCGTCCAGATCGACCTCATGGAGGTCTCGTCGTACGGCGGCACGGCGACCGAATCCTCGGGCCTCGTCCGGATCCTGAAGGACCTCTCGTCGAGCATCGATGGCCGCCACGTGCTCATCGTCGAGGACATCATCGACACGGGCCTCACCCTGAACTACCTCGTCCGCTACCTCGGTGGCAAGAACCCGGCCTCACTCCGGATCTGCACCCTGCTGGACAAGCGGGCCCGGCGCCTCGTGGAGATCGCGATCGACTACCGGGGCTTCGAGATCCCGGACCAGTTCGTGGTCGGCTACGGCCTCGACTTCAACGAGGTCTACCGGAACCTGCGCTTCGTGGGCGTTCTTCGCCCCGAGGTCTACACGGACCCGGGCTGATGTCGCTCCACCGGCGACCACTCGGCCGCGGGCGCTGGGTCGCTGCGGTCTCGGCCATCCTCATCGTCGTCGGCTGCGCCCTCCCCTGGTTCCGGGCGGGAGGCGCCGAGGGCATCCCGGCCCTGGTCGGCAACGGGTTCTACGGCCCCGGGATCCTCGCCTTCCTCGCCGCGCTGGCGACGCTCGCGCTCGTCGCCCTGCCCTATGCCGTGGGTGACCGCCCGGTGGCCGTCGACCGCTGGTGGGTCTACGCGGCGTTCGCGGCGATCGGTGCGCTCGGCGTCATCCTTCGGGCCGTCGCGATCGCGGTCGACTCGGGCGGCTTCGGGACGATGCTGCCGGACCGCGCGCCGGGAATCTGGCTGGCCGCCGTCGGGGTCGCGGGCCTCGCGTTCGCAACCGCGGAGCTGTACGCGGCGCGACCGGAGTAGCGACGCTCCCCGGGTCAGCCGCCCAGGTAGGCGCGCTGGACCTCAGGGTTCTCGCGCAGGTTGGCCGCCGTGTCCTGGAGGACGATCCGTCCGGTCTGCAGGATGTAGCCGCGGTGGGCCACGCCGAGCGCCATCAGCGCGTTCTGCTCCACGACGAGGACGGTCGTGCCCTGGGCGTGGATGTCGCGGATCACGTCGAAGATCTGCTCGACCAGGATCGGTGACAGGCCCATCGACGGCTCGTCGAGGAGCAGGAGCTTGGGGTGGGTCATGAGCGCCCGCCCGATCGCGAGCATCTGCTGCTCGCCGCCGGAGAGCGTGCCGCCGGCCTGGCCGGATCGCTCGCGCAGGCGCGGGAAGAGCGCGAAGACGCGCTCGAAATCCGCTTCCATCTCGTCCTTGTGGCCGCGCGTGTAGGCGCCCATCTGGAGGTTCTCCAGCACGGTCATCCGGCCGAAGATCCGGCGTCCCTCGGGAGCGTGGCCGACACCGCGGGTCACGAGCCGGTGGGCGGGGACATGGGTGATGTCCGCGCCGTCGAAGGTGATCGTCCCCGTTCGGGCGTGCATGAGCCCGCTGATGGTGCGGAGGGTCGTGGTCTTGCCCGCCCCGTTCGCGCCCAGCAGCGTGACGATCTCGCCGGGGAACACCTCTAGGGTGATCCCCTGCAGGGCGTGGATGTGGCCGTAGTAGGCGTGGATGTCGACTGCGCGGAGAAGTGGCTTGCCGCTCGTGCCGCCCCCGGGCGCAGGCACGGGCACGGGCGCGCCGGCCGTCGCGGTCACGCGCTCGCCGCCTTCCCCAGGTAGGCCTCGATCACGCGCGGGTCGCGGCGAACCTCGGCCGGCGTTCCCTCGGAGATCTTGTCGCCGTGGTCCAGGACCGTCACCCGGTCGCTGACGCCCATGACCACGTGCATATCGTGCTCGATGAGCAGGATCGTGAGGCCGAGCTCGGCCCGGATGCGCCCGAACAGCGCCGTCATCTCGGCCGTTTCCACCGGGTTCATGCCGGCCGTCGGCTCGTCGAGCAGGAG
>DAOTXE010000018.1:0-3904 GCA_034435355.1 Chloroflexota bacterium | reverse complement strand
GCCATGCCGATCGAGATGGTGACCGGGACCGGTCCCCGGCCCGGCGCGCGGTAGGCGTGATCGCTGAGCGCGTGCCCGATTCGGGAGCCGACGGCGCGCGCCTCGGCGGCGGAGGTTCCGGGCAGGATCACCGCGAACTCGTCCCCGCCGTAGCGCGTCGCGATGTCGCTGGCCCGCAGCGCCGCACGCATCCGCTCGGCGGCCCACTTCAGGACCTCGTCGCCGAAGAGGTGGCCGAGCGTGTCGTTGACGAGCTTGAAGTCGTCGAGGTCCAGCATCAGCACGGCCACCGGCTCGTTCGCCCGCTGCGCGCGCAGGATCTCCTCGCCGAGGCGCTCGTGCAGGTAGCGGTGGTTGTAGAACCCGGTGAGCGGGTCGAGATCCGCCAGTGCCTTCGCCGTGTCGTAGAGCTGGGCATTGCCCAGGGAGATCGCCGCCTCGTTCGCCATCGTGCGGGCAAGCTCCATGCGCCGCTCGTTGAGGGCGAGCGGCTGGTCGGAGATCAGCTCGACCAGCCCGATCGTCTCGCCCTTGGCGACGAGCGGGAGCATCAGGAGGCCGCGGTAGCCGTCACGGTGCAGCAGGGCCGCCTCGGCCCGATCGGCTCGCGGATCGTCCGCATCGATGTGCGCGGCTTCCTGCGACGCCAGCACACGCCGGGTCGCCGGGTAGCCGGCGAGATCGAAGGCGGGCTCCTGCCCGGCCATTCGCTCCGGCGGCCAGTAGCCGCTGGTCAGGAGACGATCGCCGGGCCGGTCCCACAGGCTGATCGCGCACTCCATGACGCCGAAGGCAAGCCCCATGTGCCGCGCGATCAGGTCCGCCACTTCGCGCGGATCGAGACTCTCGGACAGGGCCGAGCTCATCCAGGCGAGGGTGCGCAGCTCGTCGGCGAGATCCTGCGCCCGGGTGAGGGCCCGGGCACTCTCGACGGCCGTCGCGGCGTGGTCCGCCAGGATCGAGAGGAGCCGGAGGTGGCCGAGGTCGAACTGGTGCAGGCCGAGCTTGGAGAGCGCGATGACGCCGATCACGCGCTCGTCGTAGCGCATCGGCACGACCAGCATCGACTCGTCGACGTCGTCGGTCCCGGGGATGGTGTGGCCGCGCGGGTCGGCGTTCGCGTCCGGGATCAGGAGCGGCGCGCCGTGCTCGGCGACCCAGCCCGCGAACCCCTCGCCCACGTGCGTCTTCAGGAGCTCGAGCGGGATCTTCTCGTAGAACCCGACCTGGCCGGCCGCGATGATCGGTGTCAGGTCGCCGTTCGGTTCGACCAGGTAGACCCGGCAGTTGTGGTACTCGACGATCGAGGCGGTCTCGTCGGTGATCGCTGTGGCGACGGCCTCGACGGTCGGCTGCCCGCTCATCCGGGACGCGGCCCGCTGGGCTGCCTCAAGCTGGGCGACCCAGCGATCGGTCGCGTCGCGGGCCTCCCGCACCTGCGCCTGCATGGCGGCGAGCTCCTCGGCCTGGTGCTCGAGCGCCTCGCGCGAGGTGACGAGCCGCGCGACGGCGAAGCGCAGCGCGAGGGCGACGAGGGCGAACGCCACCAGCTCGACGGCTTCGAGCGGGGTCAGACCGTCGGAGCTGAGGAGCACTTCG
This sequence comes from Chloroflexota bacterium, assembly GCA_034435355.1. Classification (GTDB taxonomy): domain Bacteria; phylum Chloroflexota; class Limnocylindria; order Limnocylindrales; family CSP1-4; genus CTSoil-043. The sequence continues at coordinate 2,305 of DAOTXE010000018.1, read as the reverse complement.
GTTGCCACGGCGGTGCCGAGCGTCGTCGCGACAGTCGTCAGCGCCCAGCCCGCCGGCAGCAGGACCGCAGCGAGCGCCAGCGGCACCAGCGCGAACGAGAACGTTGCCCCGCTTCCCGGCATCAGGAGCGTGGCGACGACGTAGAAGGCGGTCACCCCGACGACCAGGGGACCCGCGAGGCGGGCCCTCCACAGCCGGCCCGGCGCGTTCGAGACGATCGCGTCGCGAGCCGCCGTGCCGAGCCATTGCCCCAGGCTGCCCCGCCGCCCGGGGCCCGCGCCTGCCGATGCCTCCGCCATGCGCGCATGGTCCCATCCGGGGGCCCGGGGGACCCGGGTGCGGAAGTACCCGCGCGCCGCCCCGGTGGTACCGGTGGGAGTGGCGGTGACTGCGCGCGTGGGGATTCCTAGGAGCAGGTTGGATGCCCGGACTCCCATGCGTGCGAACCGCCCGTCCTTGGGCGGAGATGACCTCCCGGAGGAGCGGAGCTGCGGTCCGCGATATCGCGCTTGGAACAGCCGATCTCCACGACGCAGACGCCATGAGCAGGATGTCTTCCTGCGGTGGTCGGCCCTTCCGCGCTGACGCGCACGACGGCCACGACCACGGCGATACTGTCTACGCGGTCGCGACGATGAACGCGCCTGCGGAGCTGAGGAGTCTCTACGGGCCAGCTACGACAGAGCCCGGTGAGATGAGAGTGTTGTTCGCCGCACCACCGGCGAGAGAACCGGTGAACCCACCCATCGTTGCCTCGATCGGTCCGAGGGCGGCCGTGGGCGACACCGCGATCCCGATTCCCATGACGATGATCGGCTCGAAGTTCCCGGTGTCGGACCCGCCGACGCCAACCGTCAGGATGTTGCCGTTGATGGTCGCGGACGCCTTGAGAGATCCGGGCGACATCGCGGTCGATGGCGTCCCCACGAACCACACCGTCGAACCAGAACCCGCGCTGTCCGCGAGCGCCACCTCGAACGAGCCGACGGCTGGCGGAATCCCCGCAACGCCAGCTTCATTGAAGGACAGATCAAGCGTATTCCCCGAGGAACCGCCACGTTGGATCGCCCCAACCCCGGTGACCGTCACGCTCCCAAACGCCGCCGGAACGGGCGTCGCTTTCGGAGCCGCCGTCGCCGTCGGAAGGGCCGTCGGTCGAAGCGTTGGTGGGCTCGTGCACGCCACCAAGACAAGGGCCGCGGCAAGGCAGAGTCGCTTCACCGCTGAAGTCTACGCTCCAAGGAATCGGCACGTACGCCCCGCAGTCGGCCCACAACAGCATGGCCCTGCTCCTGGGCTCCGTGCCGGGCATCTCGCTCTCGCCTCGGCTTCCTGGTAGCAAGGACGGGGATGGAAGGCGTATTCGGCGACCGAGGCCAAATGGCGGGAATGTCCTACTCCTCATGGGCCTCGCTGGAGCGCACCATCTCGGGGCAGCCAGAGTCGCAAGGGGAGGTCGACATGGAACGCACGCGCAAGACGGCCGGCTTACGTGCCGGCATCGCCGTCGGGTTGGCGATCGCCCTGCTCGGGATTGCCGTCGGGGTGACAGTGGCCTCGATCCCGGCGAGCGGGGGGCGCGATCAACGCCTGCTACTCCACGACCACGAGCGCCCTGCGGGTCATTGACTACCCAAGTCACCGGTGCGCCAGCGGCGAGCGGTTGCTGCGCTGGAGCCAGTCGAGCTCGGCCGGATCGGTTCCGCTGCTCGCCCTGGCGGGAGCGGCGTGTTCTGCTATCGGCGGAGGGGGAACGCTCTACCTGGGCGTGGCTCCTGGCACGGGCGCAGTGAGCTTGACCTGCAAGACACTGCTCAAGGCCCAGAGCACCGTCAAGCTGACCCCGGTCACCCTCTCTGCCGGTCCGCCTGGACAGGCGGAGATCACCCAGCAGTGCGAGAACGCCACGAGCTGTTCGGTGCTGGTGCCGTTCGGTGTGACCTCCGGCCAGATCACCATGAACGCTGGCACTGACTTGACCTACACCTGCCCGGGTTCAAGTATCTCGACGGGCGTAGCTGATCTGACCCGCACGCACTACTGGGGCACCTGCCCAGAGATCACGATGAACACCGACGTAACCTTGGCCGTGTCGAAGTTCTAGGTCCTCGCGCCGCGGCGCCCCTCCGCGAGCTCGCCGTGGGACCGCCCGGCGGGGGCGTCATGCGCCTGGATTGCCATCCTTCCGTAGCACCTGCGCCCCGCATTGACCCTCTCCCGATCGCGGGGCTACACTCGGCTTGCCTCGCCGGCACGTCCACGGCCGTCCTGCGGCCGACCGGCCGGGCATCCAGATCCGCACGGA
>DAOTXE010000017.1:0-6457 GCA_034435355.1 Chloroflexota bacterium | reverse complement strand
ACACCTGTCGGGCGCGCCATTGTCGGGCGCGCCATGACGGACATCCTTTCCCGGCCCTTCCGGCCGATGCTGGATGTCCGTCAGACCGGGGCAACCCCAGTTGTGCATCAGATACTCCCTGGGAGTGTCGTCGCACAATCCGTCAAGCGAGGCGCACCGCCGCCCTGCCCGGCGCTCAGGCTCGCGGCAGCCGGACGGTGAAGGTGGCCCCGCACCCAGGCCCCTCGCTCGACACGACGATCGTCCCGCCCATCGCCTCGACGAGCGACTTCGTGATCGTCAGGCCCAGGCCGCTGCCGCCAGCATCGCGCGACCGTGACGGGTCGGCTCGGTAGAAGCGCTCGAACACGCGGGCGGCCTGGTCGGGCGTGAGCCCGGGCCCGTCGTCATGGACCGAGATGGCGACCCACCGCTCGTCGCGGGTCGAGCGGAGCTCGACGTGGCCGCCGGCCGGTGCGTAGCGGATCGCGTTGCCGACCAGGTTGTCGATCACCTGGCCGAGGCGGGTCCGGTCGGCGCGCACGAGGTCGGGCGCGACCGGCCCGAGATCGAGGTGCACCGAGCGAGCGGTGGCGAGCGGCCGATTGCGCACCTGTGCCTCGGCGAGTGCCGCAGGCCCGTCGAGCGTCTCGGACTCCAGGCGCAGGTCGTGCGACTCGGCCCGCCACAGCGTCGCGAGATCGTCGACCAGGCGCGCCAGGCGGGCGGTCTGCTCGTCGAGGACACGCCAGGCCTCGGGACCCGGCTCGAACACGCCAGCCTCGAGGCCCTCGACATAGCCGCGGACCGAGGCCATCGGCGTGCGGAGCTCGTGGGCGACGTCGCCGATGAGATCGAGCCGGCGTTGCTCGGTGGCGCCGAGCGTCGCCGCCATCTCGTTGAACGATGCAGCCAGCTCGCCGAACTCGCCGGTCGAGGGCGGCAGGCGTTGGGCGTAGTCGCCTCGCGAGACGCGCCGACTCGCGGACGCGAGCTGACTCAGGGGCGCCGAGATTCGGGCCGACAGCAGGGCCGCGGCGACGACCGCGACGATCGCCGCCGCGATGAGGCCGATCAGGAGGGCGGTCCCGACTGCGTCGCCGAAGGCTGCCCGCAGGGCGGGGTCCATCATCCCGCCCGCTCCGCCATCCATCATCCCGCCGCCACCCATGCCCATCGCGTTCGCGAAGGCCGAGGGCGCCGCGAGCCAGACGGCGGCCGCAACGGCAACGACGCCCGCCCCCGCGACCGCCAGGTTGGCCGCGAGCAGGCGCCAGCGGATCCGGCCGAAGTCGGGACGGTTCATCGATCCGGGGCCCGCAGGCGGTAACCGACGCCGCGCACCGTCTCGATGTAGCGCGGACCGGTCGGGTCGTCGCCGAGCTTGCGCCGCAGGTTGCCGACGTGGACCTCGAGCACGTGGTCGTCGCCGACGAAGTCGATGCCCCACGCCGCGTCGAGGAGCTGCTGGCGGGTCAGGACGACGCCGGGATCGCGGGCGAGCGCTTCGAGGATCGCGAACTCGAGGGTGGTGAGCGCCACCTGGCTGCCCGACACGGTCACCTCGCGGCGCGGGCGGTCGACGACCAGGTCGCCCGCGCGCAGGATGGCGTCACCCTCGGTTGCCGGCGCGTCTCGCCGCCGCCGGAGCAGGGCCTGGACCCGAGCAACGACCTCGCGCGGCGAGAAGGGCTTCGTGAGGTAGTCGTCCGCGCCGACCGTCAGCCCGACGATCCGGTCGACCTCCTCGGCGCGGGCTGTGAGCAGCAGGACGTACGGATCGGCGAACGTCCGGATCCGGCGCAGCACCTCGAGCCCGTCGAAGCCCGGCAGCATGATGTCGAGCACGACGACGTCCGGTGCGAACGCCCGAGCCCCCTCGACGGCGGTCGGGCCGTCGGCCGCCTCAGCGACCGTCATCCCCGCGCGCTCGAGGAAGCCCCGCACGACGCTGCGGATCGGGGGCTCGTCGTCGACGACGAGGACGCGGATCGGGTTCGACGGGCTGGTCATGCGCTCCTCGGCTCCGATCGTGCCATGCATCCCCTCGCACGGCGCGACCATCAGGGCTCTCGGCCATCGTAGCCGCGTCGGCCGCAGTCGCCGGTCCGTCAGCCGACGAGGGTGATCGTGCCCTTCATCCCGGCCTCGTAGTGGCCCGGCGCGTGACAGGCGAAGGCGTATGGGCCGGAGCCGTCGAACGTGTAGGTCAGCGACTTCGTCGCCATCATCCCGAGGTCGGCGACCTCGGGCGTGCCCGCTTGGTCGGTCGCGACCGCGTCGGCGGGGCCGACCATGAACTCGTGGGCGAGCGGACCCATCGCGGTGACCTCGAAGGTGACCGTCTCGCCGCGCTGGACGGTGATGTCCGACGGCGTGAACGTGTGGCCGGGCCCAGCGATCACCCGGATGACGCGGGGCGCCTGGGTGGTGCCGGCGACGAACCCCTGGTCGCCGGGCTGCGGGCCGCTGGCGCTGCGGGGGCCGGAGTAGCCACCCATCATGCCGGGGCCGTGGCCAGCGCCAGCCATCATGCCGCCGAGCCAGCCTGCGCCTCCCGTGCCGGGGTTCCACGCGAGGACGGTGCTGGCGCCGACGAGCACCACCCCGACGATCACGAGTACGACGCCGGCGAGGCCGAACCGGCGGTTCATCGTCCTTCCTCCAGGACCCGCTTCGCCGACCGGTACTCGTCCTCGGTGATCTCACCGCGAGCAAAGCGCATCCGCAGCAGCTCGAGGGCGTCGTGTCCGACGGACGGGGCTCCAGGCGTCTGAGGCTGCGCTGTCGGGGCAGCCCGACCGATGAGCCAGACGATCAACACGATGACCCCGACGACGATGGCCATCATCCCCAGCATCCCGAGCCAGCCGCCAAGCCCGACGCCGGCGCCGGCCCCATACCCGAACATCATCTGAACGACTCCTTGTGGTGCTCCCTCTCGTCGAGGTCAGCGTCCACGATGGATGGCGTTCATCAGCTCGTCCGCTGGTCGCGCGCAAGATTGGCTCAAGATCGCAACCCGCCCGTTGGCGCTTGACTCGGTGAGAGCCTCGGCCGACGGTCGCTCTGGGCGGGGAGGCGAGGAGGTCGGCCGGCCGGTTCAACCCGGGATCAGTCGTCGTCCTCGCCCCAGAGCGCCTCGACGCCCTCGCGCACGAGCAGGACCGTGATCGCGAGCGCCGCGACTGGGTCCGCCCACCACCAGCCGAGGAGGGCATTAAGCGCGAGGCCCGTGAGCGTGACGACGGAGAGATACCAGCAGGCGAACGTCTGCTTGGCGTCGGCGACCAGGGCGCGGCTCTCGAGCGCCTCGCCCGTCCGGCGCTTCTGCCCCGCCAGCCACAGCATCACCGCGATCGAAACTGCGGTGAGCACGATGCCGACTGGGCTTCCCGCTGGCTTCTCCGCCGTCACGAGCGTGCTGACCGCCTCGACGGTGACGTAGGCCGCGAGCACGAGGAACGCGATCCCGACGAACCGCTCCGCCCGGCGCTCGACGCGCTCGACCGCCTCGTCGAGCGTGCCACGGGCCTCGGCCCCGAGCCGCCAGACGAGGACGACGCCCGACACCGTCTCGACGGCCGAGTCGACCCCGAAGCCGATGAGGGCCGGCGATCCAGCGGCGACGCCGGCGCCGATGGCGACGAGGCCCTCGACGATGTTCCAGCCGACGGTCAGGTACTCGAGGCGCATGCCTCGGGCGAGGAGGCGGGCCCGTTCAAGGGACGCGGCGAGCCCCGTCATGCGTGGCTCAACTCCTCGATCCGGCGCCGGTCCTGCGCTTCGAGCTGGAAGGTCGAGTGCTCGATGTTGAAGGTGCCCGACAGGCACTGGCACAGGTGATCGAGCACCGCCGGTGCCCAGCGTCGGCCGAAGCTATCACCCACCGAGTTCCGGCGCGGTATGGCCTCGAGCGGCGTGCGGGCCGTCCAGTTCCGATGCGGAGCCCCCCGGAGACGAGAGTCGGGGGTGCGAAGCCAGCCTCGTCAACGCGCCGACCCCGCGCTCCGCGCCGCGCCGACGACGCCCTCCCCGTACGCTGCGAGCAGGTCGAGCAGGTCGGTCGCGGCGTGATGGCGATCGTAGGTCCCCGCGCTCAGCTGGCGGACGACGCCGGCTTCTGCCAGCGTCTTGAGCGCGGCGAGCGTCTGCTGCTGGCTGATGCCGATCGCCGCGCGGGCGGATCCCCGTGCCGCCGAGCTCGCCGTGATGGTCTCCACGGCGGCACAACCGGCAGAGCACCGCGACGTTGCCGGGGTCGAACGGCGCACCTCCGGCGGCAAGCGGCACGACGTGATCGACGGTGAGGTCGGCGGCGAGGTGGGCGGGGGGCGCGTGGCCAGGGCACCAGTTTGCCGTGCGCGCCGCGCCGGGCGCGGAGCACGCGGGCGCTGAGGTGCTACCAGGCCCGCGTGCAGTACAGGGCGTTGTGCCTGCTGCGATTGGATGCGGGGCGTAGCCCGTGCAACGGCTACCCGCGCGGCTGATGACGACGCCACGGACCGTGCCCAGCGTCACGGACCAGCACGCCTTGGGGCGGACCGGCTCAGCGGCGTATCTTGCTCGGGGTGAACGATGCGTGGGCGAGGTTACGTGATGACATTCGCGGCTCCGCCGGCGACCGCCCAACGACTGCGCGCATGAGATCGCCGACATTGCGACGTCGTTCACGATCAAGTCCTGAGCCCCATCCACCCCCGCCTCCGGTGCGATACTCGGGCGTGACCGCATCGGTGAGCACGACCCCGTCGCATGCCGCGACGGGCGTCACCATCCTCTGGCTTCGACGCGACCTGCGCTTGTCGGATCACCCGGCGCTCGCCGCGGCTCTCGACCGTGGCGGCCCCGTGGTGCCCGTCTTCGTGCTGGATCCGCGCCTGGTTGGTGGCCCGCGATCGTCGGCGAACCGGACGTGGTTCCTCCTCGAGTCGCTCCGCGAGGTCGCCCGCGGCCTCGCGGCCCGCGGCGCCCCGCTCGTCGTTCGGACCGGGCTCCCAGAGGACGTGATCCCGGCGCTCGCGGCAGAGGCAGGCGCCTCCGCCGTCGTCGCGAGCCGCGACGTCAGCCCCTTCGCCCGCGCCCGTGACCGGGCGGTGGGGGAGGCACTCGTCGCCTCGGGACGGCAGCTGCACCTGGAGCGTGGTCTCCTCGTCGAGGAGCCCGAGGAGGTGCGTGCCGACGACGGGCGCCCCGTGACCGTCTTCACGCCGTTCTCGCGGCGCTGGGCGGCCGTTCCGCGGCGGACCCCCGTGCCCGCCCCGGACGCGATCCCGTCCCTCCCGGCTGGGACGCTCGCGAGTGAGGACCTCCCGACAGCGCCGGCTCCCACGGCGGACCGCGCGCTCCTGCCGCGCCCCGGCGAGGCGGCCGCCCGCGAGCGCCTCGCCCGGTGGGCTGCGTCCACGGAGCTCCCCGCGTACGCCGATGGCCGCAACCGGCTCGACGCGGAAGGGACCTCGCGCCTCTCGGCCGACCTGAAGTTCGGGACGCTCTCACCGCTCGAGGTGCTCCTGGCCGCGGAGGGCCCGGGCGATGGCCGCCGCGTCTTCGTGGCCGAGCTCTGCTGGCGCGAGTTCTATGCCCACATCCTGTGGCACTTTCCGCATGTCGTCCGTGGTGCCTACCGGCCGGCGTACGACGCGATCCCATGGGCCGACGACCCGGGGGGCCTGGCCGCCTGGCAAGAAGGGCGGACCGGGTACCCGGTGGTGGACGCAGCGATGCGCCAGCTTGCCGCCAGCGGCTGGATGCACAACCGGGCCCGCATGATCGCCGCCAGCTTCCTGGCGAAGGACCTGCTGGTCGACTGGCGCCGCGGAGAGGCCCACTTCATGGCGCACCTGGTGGACGGCGACGTCGCGTCGAACAACGGTGGCTGGCAGTGGACGGCCGGGACGGGGACCGACGCCGCCCCCTACTTCCGGATCTTCAACCCGGTGAGCCAGGGCCGGAGATTCGATCCCGCCGGCGCCTACGTCCGCCACTGGGTGCCGGAGCTCGCCCTCGTCCCGGACGCCTACGTGCACGAACCCTGGGCGATGCCGCCGGAGGTGCAGGCGGCATCGGGCTGCGTCGTCGGGCGCGACTACCCCGCGCCGATCGTCGACCACGCCGCCGCCCGGGAGCGCGCCCTCGCGGCGTACGCGGCGGCGAAGGGCTGAGCGATGCGGGGTCCGCGAGGAGCGGTGGACGGCAGGCGGCGCGGGCGCCCGCCTTCCGAGCGGCCCACTCGGATCTGCGCCACCTGCGGACGCCCGTTCACCTGGCGCCGACGCTGGGCCGCATCCTGGGAACAGGTCCGCCACTGCTCGGCGCGTTGCCGCCGCTCGAGGTCGCGGTGAGCGAGCTGGCCCCGGAGCCTCCCGCCGGTCCCCGCCGCCACGTGCTGGTCCTTGGCGACCAGCTGACCCGATCGGTCGGCCCGCTTGCCGGCGCCGATCCCCACGCCACGACGGTCCTCATGGTCGAAGCGGAC
>DAOTXE010000016.1:0-5045 GCA_034435355.1 Chloroflexota bacterium | reverse complement strand
CCGCGTTCGACCACCGGACGTGCGACTACTGGGAGGATCGCGAGCGCGGCTCGAAGGCGCACCGGGGCGGCTGGCTGGAACCAGCTCCGGGGCAGGGCGCGGCAGCCGGGCCGGGTGTGCCCGCGCCACGCCAGGCACCCGCGAACCCGTTCGCCCCAGCCGCGACCGAACGGCCGGCCAACCCGTTCGCCCCGGCCGAAGCCCGCCGGTCCGGGCCGAACCCGTTCGCGATCGACGACGAGGAGGCGGCGAATCCCAACCCGTTCGCGCCGTCGCGGCCCGCGCGCCCGGGCGTGCCGGCGGGTGCCCCGCGAAAGCTCGGCCTGCTGGGGCGGGGCCTGGCGGTGTTCGGCAGCTACGCGAAGGTGCTCCTGCTCGAGGGTGACGGCGGGGATCGGCCGGCAGGCTACGCGCAGTTCGGGCCGCTCTCGGCCTACCCGCGGGCGCTCCGCCTTCGCGAGCTCTATACGCAGCTGCCCGATGCGCCGCTGCCCGCCGTGATCACCTGCATCGCAACGACCGCCGACGCCCGCGAACGGGGCCTCGCGCTGCGTCTCGTCGCGGCAGTCTGCGAGGACCTCGCCGGGCGCGGTTTCTTCGCCGTCGAGGCCTACCCGGAGGCGAACGTCCGGCCCGACGCGACGAGCGCGGCGACCACTGCCTTCTGGGTTCGGGCAGGCTTCACGATCGCGGTGGACGACGAGCGTTTCCCGGTCGTGCGTCGCGAGCTCTGAGGCGTCGGCCGAGAACCGGCGGCGTGCCCGTCGTCGGCGTGCTGCGCAACGCGAGGCTCCCCAGCGCAACCTTGACGGGCAGTCGTACCATGTGTCCATGCCGAGTCGTACCGTTGGTCGTACCACGAGCACCGCATCGCGCGAGTCGGCCGCCCCGTACGGCAGCGAGCTCGTCGACAAGGTCTCGGTCAGCCTCCCGCCCACGCTGGCCGCGCGGGCTCGCGAGGAGGCGGGACGTGCGGGTTCGTCGCTGAGCGCCATCGTGGCGTCGGCCCTCCGCGACCGGTTCGACCGCGAGGACCAGGCCGCGCTCGACGAAGCGCTCGACGCCGACCGCGAGGAGAGCGTTCGCGCGGCGGAGGCGTTCCTGCCGTACGCAGCGGCGCTGCTCGCCGAAGTGGAGTGGTGAGCATCGGGCGCGCGGCGATTCCGGCGGGCCCGCGCAAGGGCGACGTGTTTCTCGTCGAGTTCCCGCAGGTCGGTGGCCGCGTCCAGGAGGGTCGCCGGCCGGCGGTGGTCGTGCAGTCGGACCGGTACTCGCGTTCGGGCACAGTCGTCCTGTGTCCCATGACGAGCACGCCGCCGCCGGACGACCACCCGCGGCCGCATCGCGTCCCGGTTCCCCGCGCGGAGTCGGGGCTGGATCGTGACGGCTGGGTCAAGGCAGACCAGATCCAGACCGTGTCCGGGGCCGTGCTGCACGGGCCGGTCGCCCACCTGGCGCCGGTCGCGATCGACCGCCTCGACATGGCGCTGCGCTTCGTCCTCGACCTGTAGGCGGCCGGGTCGGTTGTCGGCCGGGCCCGGCGGGCGTGCGGCTCCGAGGCCGACCCCGGTTCAGCCCAGGCCGCGACTGCGGAACGCGTTGGCGTGGGCGGGGAAGCCCTCGTGGTCGGCGAGCGCAGTCGTCGGGCCCGCGAGGCTGGCGAGCGCCTCCGGTGAGAGCCGCGCGATCGACATCGTCGTCTGGAACGTGCGCGCCGTGACGCCGCCATTCACCTGCGCAAATCCCCCCGTCGGCAGCGTCGCCGGGATCCCGATCGTGTAGCTGCTGGCACCGATCGGGGTGTCCTGCCCGAGCAGCGCCTCGCCGGCGTAGCGCAGGGAGCGCAGCGTCGCCTCGGAGTCGGACGTCGCGATCTGGCAGTGCTCCGCGGCGTAGGCGTTGGCGAACGCCACGGCGTCGGCGAGCGTGTCGAAGAGGAGCACGCCTCCGAGGTCGCCGAGCACGCTGGTCGCGTACGAACGGCGCGGCTCCGGGAGCGACGCCACGGCGGTCGCCACCTCCGGTTCGAGCGCGGCAACAAGCGCCGGGGAGTTCGTCACGACGAGCGCCGCCGAGTCGGTTCCATGCTCGGCCTCGTTGACGAGGTCGAGCGCCAGCCGGTGCGGATCCGCGGTGGAGTCCGCGATGAGGAGGCTCTCCGACGGGCCGCACAGCATGTTCGTCGCGGTGCCGTAGCGCTGCGCGAGCACCTGGGCGGCGGTCACGGCCGGGCTGCCCGGCCCGACGATCTTGCGAACCCTGGGGAACGTGGCCGTCCCGAACGTGAGCGCCGCGATCCCGGCCGGGCCGTTCGCGCGGAACACGTTCGTCAGGCCCAGCTCGTGGGCAACGGCCAGCGTCGCAGGGTCGACGGAGCCGGTGCCCGGCATCGGCGGGACGAGCACGGCGATCTTAGCGACCCCCGCAACGACCGCGGGCGTGCCGACCTGGCACAGGACCGAGGGGAAGCTCCCCTTCCCGGCGGGGACGTAGAGGCCGGCCGACGGGATCGGGGCGACCTGCTCGCCGACGAGGAACCCCGGGCGCACCTCCTCGCGCCAGCCCGCAGCCGTCGCCCGGACCTGCGCCTCGTTGAAGCGCCGGCTGTTCGCGATTGCTTCCCGAATACCGGCGAGCAGCCCCGGCGGCGTCGCGCCGTGCGCAGCGGCGAGCTCGTCCGGCCCGACGCGCAGGTCGGCGGGCGCGATCGTGACGCCGTCGAACCGCTCCGTCGCCTCGACAACTGCGGCGTCGCCGCGCCTCCGGACGTCCTCGAACAGCCGCTCGATGGACGCGACGAGGTCCGGCTCGAAGATCGCCGCGGTCGAGCGGGCCAGCAGGCGTGCCTGCTCGGTGGTGTCGAGTGCGGCCCAGCGGCGAACGGCGAGGATGCCCATGGCCGGGAGGGTAGCTGATGGTGACGCTGCTGCGTGCAGGGACCGCTGGTGGCCGGACCGTTGGTGGCCGCGCAGTGTCGCGCGCGGCCTTGCCGGGCGCGCGACACTGTGGCCATGACCACGACTCCCGGCGGCACCGGCGCCCCGCCTCTTCCCGGCGCCCGACCCGTCCGCGCACCGCGCGGCGTCGCGCTCTCCTGCCGCGGCTGGCAGCAGGAAGCCGTGCTGCGGATGCTCATGAACAACCTCGATCCGGAGGTCGCGGAGAACCCCGACGCGCTCGTCGTGTACGGAGGCACCGGCCGGGCAGCTCGGTCCTGGGAGGCGTTCGATGTGATTGTCCGCGAGCTGCGCGCACTGGCGGACGACGAGACGCTCCTCGTTCAGTCCGGGAAGCCGGTCGGCGTCTTCCGCACGCACCCGTGGGCGCCCCGAGTCCTGATCGCGAACTCGAACCTGGTGGGGAAGTGGGCCACCTGGGAGCACTTCCGTGAGCTCGAGCGTGCCGGCCTGATGATGTACGGCCAGATGACGGCCGGCTCCTGGATCTACATCGGGACCCAGGGGATTCTCCAGGGCACCTACGAGACGTTCGCCGAGCTTGCCCGGCAGCACTTCGGCGGGACGCTTCGCGGGCGCGTGGTCCTGACCGCCGGGCTCGGCGGGATGGGCGGCGCGCAGCCGCTCGCCGTGACGATGAACGATGGGGTCGTGATCTGCGTCGAGGTCGACCAGGCGCGGGCGCGCCGGCGGCACGAGATCGGCTACGTGGACCGGCTCACCAATGACCCCGACGAGGCGCTCGCCTGGGCCCGTGCGGCCGCCGCGGCCGGGGAACCGCAGAGCATCGCTCTCGTCGGCAATGCCGCAGAGACCCATCCCGAATTCGTGCGTCGCGGCGAACGGTTCGACGCGGTTACCGACCAGACGTCCGCGCACGATGCGCTCGGTGGTTACGTGCCGCCCGAGATGACCCTGGCGGACGCAGCGGGGTTGCGGCAGACCCAGCCGGAGGTGTACGAGCGACGCGCGATGGCGGGGATGGCCGCCCATGTCCGGGCGATGCTCGCGATGCAGGCCGCCGGTTCGGTCGTGTTCGACTACGGCAACAACATCCGGGCGCAGGCGCAGACGGCGGGCGTGGCGAACGCGTTCGACTTCGAAGGGTTCGTGCCGCTCTTCATCCGGCCCCAGTTCTGCGAGGGCCGCGGTCCATTCCGCTGGGTCGCGCTGTCCGGCGACCCGGCCGACATCCTGCGCACCGACGCCGAGATCCTGCGCCTCTTCCCGGATGACGCGGGCCTTCGGCGCTGGATCGAGATGGCGCAGGCGAAGGTGCCGTTCCAGGGCCTGCCTGCCCGCATCTGCTGGCTGGGCTATGGCGAGCGGGCGAAAGCCGGGCTGGCCTTCAATGAGCTCGTGCGGTCGGGCGCCGTCAGCGCCCCGATCGTCATCGGCCGCGACCACCTCGACTCTGGCTCGGTCGCATCGCCGAACCGCGAGACCGAAGGGATGCGGGACGGGACGGACGCGGTGGCCGACTGGCCGCTCCTCGACGCGCTCGTGAACACGTCCGCGGGCGCGACATGGGTGAGCATCCACCACGGAGGCGGCGTCGGGATCGGCTACAGCCAGCACGCCGGGATGGTGGTCGTGGCGGACGGGACGGCCCTTGCCGCGCAGAAGCTCGAACGCGTCCTCACGACGGACCCGGGGATGGGCGTGATCCGGCACGCCGACGCTGGCTACCAGCGCGCGATCGACGTCGCCCGTGAGCGTGGCGTGCGGATCCCGATGCGCGCCGGCGAGGCGTAGCCGGGCGCAGGGGAGCGGGGACGCGGGGGACGGTGCCGCGTCCGGAGCGCCGGTGCGCCGCGTTTGATGCGGTTTCTGATCAAATGCTCGTCAGGGACACCGTACGCAGGACGGCTGGCAAGTCGGGCCGGGCGTCGGCGCCCGCGCGGCCTTTGCTTCCTCGCACTGGTGCTCTCCGAGCAGCATTTGATCGGGTAGGAGGGCGCGGGAGAGCTCGATCGGCCGGTGGAGCGTTCCCCGGACGGGCTGGTCGGGGCGTCCACTGCCCGTACGGTTCACCAGGACAGCATCTGATAGGAAAGCCGCGGCATCGCAGGAGAGCGGCCTCGGCGA
>DAOTXE010000015.1:0-5845 GCA_034435355.1 Chloroflexota bacterium | reverse complement strand
GGCCGCAGCGGTCCTCGGTGCCGGGTCGGAGATGGCAGCGGCCCACCGCCTCGGGCTGTCGCACTCGGCGGTGAAGCACCAACTGGCGAACGCCCGGTCCAAGGTCGGCGCGACGACCCCGGCGCAGATCGTATGGATCCTGGCGCCGCGGCTGCCGGGGCCTGAGGGCGCGTTGACCAGTCGGACGAGCAGTAGGGGGTGCCCAACGGCGCCCGAACCGTCCCGGCTGAGCTCCGTCGGCTAGGATGCCGAGGCATGCCTGCATCGACCGACGATCCTGACCGCCCGCCTGCACCGACCCTCGATGGACGAACGATTCGCCTCCGGCCCGCGACGGTCGCCGATCGTGACCGCCTGCGGGAGATCCTGCTGGAACCGTCGGTGGCGCAGTGGTGGGGCCCGCCGCGCCCGGGTGTGGACGTCGCCGATGACTGGCTCGAGGTCGACGGCGACACCGTCGTGTTCGCGATCGAGTTCCAGGGCGCCGTTATCGGCAGCATCCAGTACTCCGAGGAGATCGAACCCGACTACCGCCACGCCGGGATCGATCTGTTCGTCGCGACTGCGTGGCAAGGCATGGGGCTGGGGACGGACGCGATCCGGACGCTGGCTCACTTCCTGTTCGAGGTGCGCGAGCATCACCGGCTTGTCATCGACCCCTCCGCAGCCAACGAGCGAGCGATCGCCGCCTATCGGAAGGTCGGCTTCGTGCCCGTCGGGGTCATGCGTGCACACGAGCGCGGTCCCGACGGCACCTTCCACGACGGCCTGCTCCTGGATCTTCTTGCCGATGAGCTGACCTAAGCTACGCCGCCCCCAGGGGGGACCACGGACGGAGTTGACGCGCCAGTCAACCGTGCGACTGACCGTGAGGTCGGCGTCGTCGCGGCCGTCCTGGTCGCCGGCTACGAGAAGGCGGCCGCCCACCGCCTGGGCCTGTCGCACTCGACCGTGAAGCACCACCTGGCGAACGCACGGTCCAAGGTGGGGGCAAAGACGACGGCGCAGCTGGCGTGGATCCTGGCCCCGCGGCTGCCGGAACCCGGGGGCACGGGACAGCTCCCACCGGCGCCGTGTGGCCGAGCCCGATGCAGGCGGCCCAGTGGACGATTGTGCCCTCGTCCTCGTCCCACGAGCACGAGGTCAGCGCCCGGTCGGCGAGCCCAATCACGACGCCACGCAGTAGCGGCTGCGCTTCGCCGAGGCGGACGTGCCAGTCAGGCGCGCACGGGCTCGAGATTCCCGAGGAACTCCTCCGCCTGGGTGAGGCGACTCCCGATGGCATCGACATCCGCGTATGCCCCTGCACGCGACGCACGGAACGCCCGGTAGGCGGCTGCGGAGGTCCAACGGTCGATCGTCACGTACACCGCGGTCGAGTCGCGATCGCGCAGGAGCTCCGTACCACGGTAACCGTCCGCCGTCCCGAACAGGAGGTCCCACGCACCGCCGGGTCCGTAGACTGCGAGGAATGCCGGTCGATCCTGGGCAGCAACGGTGAACCGCCACACGCACACGAAGCCGCCATCCACGCTCACAATCGTAACGCCTCGAGGGCGGCGCAGACCGCGCTCATCGACGGGCTCGCGCCCGCGCGCTCAGTAGTGTCCCAACGCGTGGTGTAAGTCGGGGCCCTTGACGGCGAGGGTCACCGCGTGGTCTTCCAGTGAGTGTCGGACGTTCACCCGGAGGTACCGCGCGATGACCGCAACGGGTACCGCCCCGCCCGTTCGACTCGCGGATGGGCTTCACTGTGCGGTCCCCCACGGCATGAGACGCTCCCCGACGAGCGCGGTGCCGGCGGCGCTCCCAACCTCGAAGCAGCGCCGTCATGAAAGGAAACAGGCCGCGCGTTCTTGTTGTTCTGGCGCGCCCGGCGAATGTCTAACGGGCGCTCCGGCCGGCCCAACTTACGTGCCCATTACCAATCCACGCGATCCTCGGTTCCCTCGTCGCAGTACGCTCGGTCCCTGACCCGCAGTGAAGGTGGCACCGTGAGACGCCGCAGCCGGAAGCTGTTCGCGCTTGTTGCTCTGGTCGTGACTGGGCTCACCGCAGGGACCGTGGTGGCGGCTGAGCCGCCCGCGAGCACCGCTCTGACCTCGGCCTCGGCCCCCGGCCCTGCCGCCGGAACGTCCCAGGCCGCGACGGCCCTGCTCCCCGACCCGAGTTCGGCCGGGATCCACAAGATCAAGCACGTCGTCGTGATCATGCAGGAGAACCGCTCCTTCGACAGCTATTTCGGGACCTATCCCGGAGCCGACGGCCTGCCGCGGCTGGCCAATGGGCAGTTCGCCGTCTGCGTTCACGACCCGAACAGCGGCGCCTGCGTTGCGCCGTACCACGACACCAACGACGTGAACGGCGGCGGGCCGCATGGAGCCGCGAACGCGGTGGCCGACATCAACGGCGGGAAGATGAACGGGTTCATCGCCCAGGCCGAGGCCGGCAAGAAGGGCTGCGTGAACCCGAACAACCCCATCTGCAGCAGCGGCTCGGACGACGTGATGGGGTACCACGACTGGCGGGAGATCCCGAACTACTGGGCTTACGCCGGCCACTTCGTGCTCCAGGACCACATGTTCGAGCCAAACGCGTCGTGGAGCCTGCCGGAGCACCTGTTCATGGTTTCGGGCTGGTCCGCCACGTGCACCAACACCGCCGATCCGGAGAGCTGCCACAGCGACATCACTCAACCGGGCCTGCCCACCGCGGCCAAGCCCCAGCCCTACGCCTGGACCGACCTGACCTACCTGCTCCACGCCAATGGGGTGAGCTGGGGCTACTACCTCGACCAGGGCTTCCAGCCCGACTGCGCCGACGACGCGGCATTCTGCACCGCGGCAGTTCAGAAGGTGGGCGTTCCCGGCATCTGGAACCCGCTCCCGGGCTTCACCGACGTGCACGCGGATGGCCAGCTCCAGAACGTCCAGGACATCGCGGGGTTCATCACGGCCGCCCAGACGGGGACACTGCCCGCGGTGAGCTGGGTCGTCCCGAACAGCCGCGACAGCGAGCACCCACCCGCGCTCGTCTCGACCGGCCAGGCCTACGTCACGAACCTCGTCAACACGGTGATGGCGGGGCCCGACTGGTCGAGCACCGCGATCTTCCTGGCTTGGGACGACTGGGGCGGCTTCTACGACCACGTCGTCCCGCCGACCGTCGACGCCAACGGCTATGGCCTCCGGGTGCCCGGGATCGTCATCAGCCCCTACGCGCGCGCCGGTTACGTCGACCACCAGACGCTCAGCTTCGACGCCTACCTCAAGTTCATCGAGGACGACTTCCTCGGTGGCGCGCGAATCGACCCGGCCACCGACGGCAGGCCGGACTCCCGCCCCGACGTGCGCGAGAACGCGCCGATCCTGGGTGACCTGACGGCCGACTTCGACTTCAACCAGGCGCCGCGCGCGCCGCTCGTCCTGCCGGTCGTCGAGACGCCGACGGCGATCGCGTCGGCGTCGGCCCTCGGCGTGAACCCGCCACCGGACGCCTTCTCGAGCGCGACCAAGGTGGTGCGTCTGTCCCCGGGCAGGAGCTCCTCGGTCACCTTTCGCTTCTCGCTCTCGCCGTACGTGCCGGACGTGCCGGTGACGGTGTGGCGTGCGGTGAAGCGCTCAGACGGGACGTGGACGGGCTTCGCGCCGATCACGACGCGGCTGATCGACGACAACGGTGACGTGACCTATGTGGCCAGCTCGTCGAGCCCCACCTGGATCTCGATCTACGTCGTGTTCCCCGGGGACTCGATCCAGTCCGGCGCGACGGCCCACTCGCTGCAGGCCCACTGGATCGGCTGACGGGAGCGGCATCGGGAACGCTCCACCAGTAGCTGGCTGACGACACCCGAGACGGGGACCCCGCCCTCGTGCATACTCGGGCCCTCGCATGCAGCGGATACCCGTGCCAGGAGCCGTGCAGGAGCCGCTCCTCGCGAGAGGGGGGCGCATGATGAAGGTGACGCACCGGACGTGGATCCCGGCGGTCGGCGTGCTGGCCGGGGCGCTGCTTCTGGCGGGGTGTGGCGCGGCGAAAGCGCCCTACGGAGGTGCAGGTGCGCCCGCTTCCGGCGGGAGCGCGGCTCCGGTATCCGCTGCGACTGGTGGCGGTGGCGCGGGGGACACCTCGACCTCGAAGGTCACCAACGTGTGCAGTGCCGTCACGACGGCCGACCTCGATGCCGCCTTCGGCGGCACATGGGATGCGATGAGCGGCTCCTCGGGCCCGCTGACCTGCGCCTTCGACCTGACGGGCAACGAGAGCACTTCGGCAGTCGCCGCGGGCAGCGCGGTCGAGATCACGCTGCAGCCGAACACCTACGCTACGTCGGGCATGGCTCTCGCCCAGAGCGTCGACGGGCTCGGCGAGCAGGCGGGTGTGCTCGGCAACACCCTGCTCATCAAGCGGGGTGCCGATGTCATCGAGATCCTGACCATGCCCTACGACGCGAGCCCCAAGGCGCAGGCGGCGATGGTCACCCTCGGCAAGGCCATCTACCCGAGGTTCTGAGCGCTTCGGGTGCCTTGCTGTACCTCCAAAGCAGCCGTGCCTGGGGCCGCCACAATCGACGTGGTGACCGGAGCCACGGCCTTCGCGCATTCGGCCGTAACGGGGCTCCGGACGGTGTCGCCGCGCCGAAGAAGGAGCAGAGCCTTGCGCCGCGTCGCCTCATGCCTGCTCGGCGTTCTCGCACTCTCCGTTGCCGCCTGCTCGACCATCACTCCCGCCACCGAATCCCCGGCAGCTGCGATCGGGTCGCCGCCGGCGACGATCGGCCCGTCAGCCCGGCTGGGCTCGTCGCCGGTCCCGCTCGTCGCCTCGCGGCCGTCGCTCGGCGCCGTGCCGAGCGTGTCGCCCATTGCCACTCCGGGCGCCTTGCCGAGCCTGCCCGCGTCGCTGGACGGCCCGGTCCCGGCGGACCTGCAGCCCTCCCTCGGCGCCGCGCCCGAGGACTACCCGGTGACGTTCCGCGACGGGTGCAACGTGCCGGAGGGTGGTACGGCGTCCCGCGGCACCTGCCTGTACGGAGACCTCGGCTCGGCGACGACGATCGCCCTGTTCGGCGACAGTCACGCCGCCTTCTGGTTCCCGGCGCTGGAGGGCCTCGCCGAGCGTGAGGGCTGGCGCCTCCTCAACCTCACGATGTCGTCCTGCACGCCCGCCGACCTCTCCGTCTACAACTCGATCTTCAAGCGCATCTACACCGAGTGCCCGGCCTGGCGCGACGCGGCGATCGCCCGGCTGGTCTCGACGCGGCCCGCCGTGATCGTGGTCGCTGGCACGCACGGCATCAGTCCCGTGGATGCGTCCGGCAACCTGCTCACCGGCGACGCGCTCGTCGCGGCTTGGGAAGCCGGCATGGCGCGAACGCTGGAGCGCCTGGCCCCCGCCGCCGGTCGCGTCATCCTGCTGGCGGACACGCCGACCTCGCAGGTCGATCCGCCGGTCTGCCTCTCGCAGCACCCGACGAGCGTGCTCGTCTGCGCCACCCCGCTCGACAAGGCGATCGACCTGCCCTGGCTGACCGCCGAACGCGCGGTGGTCGCGGAAACGGGGGTCGGCTTCATCGATCCGACCTTCTGGGTCTGTCCGACGAGCCCCTGCCCCGCGGTGATCGGCGGCCTCCTGATCTACCAGAACGCTGGACACCTGACGGCCACCTACGCGGCGGCTCTCACCGATCGACTGGGCAGCGCGATCCTGGCCCAGATGGGCCCGGGAGCGCCGTAGGCACGTCATGGGCCCGGGAGGAGTCGCCTGGGCTGCCTCATCACGCCTTGACGGCGCGGCCCCCGCATCGCCGAAGCCAGCCCCTGCCTCCTGGCGCCCGGAGGGCGTCGGG
>DAOTXE010000014.1:0-8117 GCA_034435355.1 Chloroflexota bacterium | reverse complement strand
TTCATGATCACTCGCAGAAGCCGGCTCGGCCTGCTCGCGGCGACGCTCGCGATCGTCGCGTCCGCCTGCAGTGGCTCGGCCACGCCAACGCCCGCGGCCCCGGCCGCGTCCGCGTCCGCGTTGAAGATCGGCGTCGTCACCGACATCGGCACCCTGAACGACAAGGGCTTCAACGAGTACAGCTACAAGGGGGCCGTGGATGCGGCCACGACGCTGGGCGCCGCGACCCCGCCGTCGATCGTCCCGAAGGACGCCTCCGAGTACAAGGCGGACATTCAGCAGTTCGTGGACCAGAAGTTCGACGTGATCGTCACGGTCGGCTTCAACCTGACCAACGACACGGTGGCTGCGGCCAAGGCGAACCCGACCATCCACTTCGTCGGGGTGGACCAGTCGCCGATCTGCGTCGACCCGACGGGCGCGCCCGATTCGACAGGCGCCTGCAAGGGCGACGCGAAGACGCTCCTGCCGAACTACACCTCGCTCTACTTCGCCGAGGACCAGGCCGGCTACCTTGCCGGCATCGTCGCGGCATACGCCAGCAAGGCCAACATCATCGGCGCCATAGGCGGCACGACCCTCTGTGCATCGTGCGTCCGCTACATCCAGGGCTACGAGCTCGGCGCCAAGTCCGTCAAGCCGACCATCGTGGTCAAGTCCTCGTACGTGACCCACGACTTCTCGGCTGCGGCGTTCAACGATCCGGCGGGCGGCAAGGTCTTCGCCGAGACGTTCATCAAGACCAACAAGGTGGACGTGCTCTTCCAGGTCGCCGGCAAGACCGGCAACGGCGTCCTCGAGGCCGCCTGCGAGAACAACATCTACGGCATCGGCGTCGATGTCGACCAGTGGCTGTCGCTCGGCGCACCGGCCAACGCCTGCATCATCACGAGCGCGGAGAAGCACCTGGAGTCGGCCGTCAACCAGGCGATCCTGGCATTCTCGGCTGGCACGTTCACCCCCGGTGATCAGCTCTTCAACGCGGCCAACGACGGGATCGGCGCCTCGCCGTTCCACGACAAGGCCAGCCTGTTCGGTCCCGAAGTCCAGACGGCGCTCGACACGGCGCTCGCGGGCATGAAGGCCGGCACGCTCAAGACCTGCCCCACCACCGGCTGCGGCGTCGCCAAGTAGGCGACCCAACCTCGCGTCCCATATCCCGGACGGGCCGGCCTTAGACGGCCGGCCCGTCCGCGTTTCCTCCCTCGCCAGCCCGGGAGCCACGCCCATGACGGACGAGACGGACACGATCCAGGCCCCGGCGCTGGAGATGCGGGGGATCACGAAGCGCTATCCGGGGGTTGTCGCAAACGATCGGATCAGCCTGGATGTGCGCCCGGGTGAGATCCATGCCCTCCTCGGCGAGAACGGGGCGGGCAAGACCACCCTGATGAACGTTCTCTACGGGCTCGCTCGGCCGGATGAGGGCGAGATCCTCCTGGACGGAAGGCCGGTCCGGATCGCGGGTCCCTCGGACGCCATCGCGCGCGGGATCAACATGGTCCACCAGCACTTCATGCTCGTGCCCGTTCTCAGCGTCGCCGACAACATCCTGCTCGGCGAAGAGACGATGGCGAACCGGATCTTCCTCGACCGCAAGGAGGCCCATCGCCGGATCGCCGAGCTGGGCCGCCGGTTCGGCTTCGAGATCGACCCCGAGGCGAAGGTGGGCTCGCTCTCCGTCGGCTGGCAGCAGCGCGTCGAGATTCTCAAGGCTCTCTACCGGAACGCCCGCATCCTCGTCCTCGACGAGCCGACGGCCGTGCTCACGCCCCAGGAGACCGAGGAGATCTTCGCCGTCCTGCGCCGCCTCGCCACCGAAGGTCACAGCATCGTCTTCATCAGCCACAAGCTGTACGAGGTCCTGGAGGTCGCGGACAGGATCACCGTGATCCGTCGCGGGCGCGTCGTGGGCCAGCGGCTGCCGAAGGAAACCAACGAGGACGACCTGGCCGAGCTGATGGTCGGCCGGGAGGTCCAGCTCACCGTGGACCGGGGCACCTCCCATCCCGGCGAGCCGGTCCTCCGCGTGACCGGGCTCGAAGCGCGGGACGATCGCGGCCACCCGGCGGTCAGGGGCGTCGACCTTGAGGTCCGGGCAGGCGAGATCCTGGGCATCGCGGGCGTTGCGGGCAACGGCCAGGACGAGCTCGTCGAGTCGATCATCGGTCTCCGGCACCCCACGGGCGGCACGGTCACCCTCGCCGGGGCCGACGTCACCGGCCATTCGCCGCGCGACATGAACGAGGCCAATGTCGCCTACGTGCCGGCCGACCGCCACCGCTTCGGCCTGATCAAGTCGTTTCCGCTCGCCGACAACCTCGTCCTGACGAGCTACTACCGGCATCCCTACGCCCGAGGGGTCCTGCGCAACGGCGAGGCCATCCAGCGCGACGCGGTCTCGGCAATCGAGCGCTTCGACATCCGCACGCCGTCCGCCACGGTCAACGCCGGGACCCTCTCCGGCGGCAATCAGCAGAAGGCGGTCGTGGCCCGCGAGTTCGACAGGGATCTGAAGCTGCTCGTCCTGGACCAGCCGACCCGGGGACTCGATGTGGGCAGCATCGAGTTCATCCACCGCCAGGTCATCGCGAAGCGGGATGCCGGGACAGCCGTCCTTCTCGTCTCCGCGGAGCTGGACGAAGTGCTGGAGATGTCCGACCGGATCGGCGTCATGTACGGGGGCCGAATCGTGGCCGTGGTCGACGGACGGACTGCCGACAAGAACGAGGTGGGCCTGCTGATGGCCACGGGCGGCGTGGATCGCGGCGCCGCAGTGCCCGCCGGGGCACCGTCATGAACGGGTCCGTCGCCCCCTCCCCCAGCGTGGCTCCTCGGTCTCCGGGCGTGGCTTCGCGCGCCTGGTCGGTCCTGGCGGTCCCGCTCGTCGTGACCGTGCTATCGGTGCTGCTGGGCGCGTTGATCATGCTCTTCTCGGAGCTCCTGGTCCCGGGCAAGAAGTTCGACTGGGGACTCCCGCTCACCGCTTACGGCGCCCTGGTGAACGGCGCCGTCGGCAGGCCCGAGGCGATCGTCTCGACGCTCGTCTATTCGACGCCGCTCGTCTTCGGCGGACTGGCGGTCGGGTTCGGCTTCAAGGCCGGCCTGTTCAACATCGGCGCCCAGGGGCAGTTCCTGGTGGGAGCGCTGGGAGCGGTCATGGCGGGCGTTGCGCTCGCGAACGCTCCCGCAGTGATCGCCATCCCGCTTGCGGCGTTGGCTGGCGCCATCGCCGGCGGGATCTGGGGCTTCATCCCGGGGTTCCTCAAGGCGGTGTCGGGCGCCCACGAGGTCGTCAGCACGATCATGATGAACTACGTCGCAGTCCAGCTCCTGGCTGCCCTCGTGAGCGGGCCGCTCAAGGTTCCGCACTCGCCGTCGCCGGTCACGTTCGACGTGGGGAACGCGGCATTCCCGATCATCCTCGGCCCGAACGGACACCTGGGGATCGCACTGGCGGCGCTCGCCGCGCTTTTCGTGTGGTGGCTCCTGTACCGGACCACCTGGGGCTTCGAGGTCCGCTCCGTCGGGGCGAACCGCGACGCGGCCCGCTATGCCGGCATGCGGCCCAAGCTCATCACCGTCGCCACGATGACCTTCAGCGGCTGCCTTGCAGGGCTGGCCGGGACGTGCGTCCTGCTGGGCGTCACGCACTCCATGACGTCCAGCTTTGGGACGACGGTCGGCTTCGACTCGATCGCGGTCGCCCTGCTCGCCCGCTCGAACCCACTCGTGATCGTGCCGGCGGCTCTGCTGTTCGGCGGGATGCGGGCCGGCGCGGGGCTCATGCAGATCCAGGCCCAGATCCCGGTTGAGCTGGTGGACGTGCTCCAGGCAACGATCCTGCTCTTCCTCGTGACCAGCCCGGTCCTGCGACGCCTGCTTCGCGCGGGCAGTCCGGGTAGCGCCGTTCCGGCCGCCACCGGAGCGGTCGTGGCGTCCCTCGGCGGCGAGGCGGTGGCGAGCTGATGGACATCACCCCGCTCGTCAACGGCCTCTACGGGATCCCGCTGCTGGGGCTCGTCTTCCAGACCATTGGCTACCTCGTCGCGGTGCTCCCGCCCAACTCGTCGAGCATCATGTCGCAGGCCACGCCGCTCGCGCTCGCCGCCCTCTGCGGCGTGCTGTGCGAGCGCTCCGGTGTCGTCAACATCGGCATCGAGGGGACGATGCTCGCCAGCGCCTTCACCGCGTGGGTCGTGGGCGTCGCGGTCAATCCGCTCTTCTCGGCTGCGCCGAGCGACGTCTTCGGCATCACGATCCCGCTGCTCATCGCGCTGGCCGCCGCGCTCCTCGTCGCGCTCTTGATCTCTGCCCTCCACGCCTGGCTGTCCATCTCGCTGCGGGTCGACCAGATCATCAGCGGCACGATCATCAACATCGCCGCAGCCGGCGTGACCGGGTACCTCGACCAGCTGATCTCCAAGACGTCACCGGCGGGAGCCGGTGAGTTCGCCCAGTTCACTCCGCCCGCGGCGTTGACCAACCTGCCGGTGGTCGGCTGGATCTTCGCGATGTTCCTCGACCAGGGACCGATCGGGATGTCCGTGATCGTGTTCATCATCGGCGCGCAGATCTGGCTCTTCCGATCGCGCTGGGGCCTGCGCACCCGGGCGGTGGGCGAGCACCCGCGCGCCGCGGAAACCGTCGGGATCGACGTGATCCGGCTGCGCTACCGGAACGTGATGATCGGCGGCATGTTCGCCGGCCTCGGCGGCGCCTTCCTCAGCATCGAGGCGACGAACTCGTTCCAGCTGGGCATGACGAACGGGCGCGGCTTCATCGCGCTCGCGGCGATGATCATGGGCCGCTGGACGCCGATCGGCGCGTTTGCGTCGGCGCTCCTGTTCGCGACGTTCCTCCAGCTTGGCCAGCTCATCAACATCGCCCCGCCGGGTGGCGACCTGGGCGTGGCGATGAGCGCCATCCCGGCCCAGTTCTTCGACGCGCTGCCGTACATCCTGACGATCGTGATTCTCGCCGGGGTGGTCGGACGGAGCATTCCGCCGGCCGCCGACGGCGTGCCGTACGAGCGCGAAGCTGCGACGTAGCCCGCGTCCGGATCGCCCGCCGCGCGACGGTCGGGCGCACCCGGACCGCACCCGGAGGAACCCGTCCGTGAGCGTCCCCGTCACGCCGGCCGAGCTCGGGTACCTGCCTGCCGACCCGGCCTTCATCGCGGACCCGTACCCAGTCCTGGAGCAGCTCCGCAACGAGCACCCCGTGATCTACGACCCGGCTACGAACCAGTGGCTGGTCTCGCGCTTCGCCGACGTGAACGCGCTGCTTCGCGACCGCCGCCTGGGCCGCTCGTACATCCACGTCGCGACCCCCGAGGAGTTCGGGCGGTGGCCGTCGCCGGCGTGGCAGGCGCCCTTCGAGGCCAGCCAGCGCCTCCAGCTCATCGACATGGAGCCGCCAGACCACACGCGGCTCCGGCGCATGATCTCGACCGCCTTCACCCCGCGCACGGTGGAGGGGCTGCGCCCGCGGGTGACGGAGCTCGTCGGCGGACTCGTGTCGGCCGCGCTCGAGCGAGGCGAGTTCGACCTCCTGGCCGACCTGGTCGAGCTGCTTCCGGTGGCCGTGATCGCCGAGCTGCTGGGGATCCCGGAGCCGGACCGGCCCCGCCTGCGCCCATGGTCGGCGGACATGACGCTGATGTTCGAGCTCACCCGCAGCGAGGCCGACGAGCGCCGGGCCGTCCAGGCGACCGTCGAGTTCAGCGCCTACCTTCGGGAGCTGGTCCGCGAGCGACGGGCCCGGCCGCGGGCCGATCTCCTGAGCCAGCTCGCCCTCGTTGCGGAGGCAGGCGACCGACTCACCGAGGACGAGCTGATCGCGACCGCGATCCTGCTCCTCAACGCCGGCCACGAGGCATCGGTCAACGGGGCTGCGAACGCGTGGTGGACGCTCTTCCGGCATCCGGGAGCGCTCGCGGCGCTGCGGGCCGACCCCTCCCTCGTGCCGACCGGGGTGGAGGAGCTGCTTCGCTTCGACACCCCCGCGCCAATGTTCGAACGCTGGGTGCTGGAGGAGATCGTCGTGCAGGGGGTCAGGATCCCGCGCGGCCAGGAGCTCGCCCTCCTGTTCGCCTCGGCCAACCGGGACCCGGCCCAGTTCGCCGACCCGGACGGCCTCGTCCTGGACCGCAGCCCGAACCCGCACCTGGCGTTCGGCGCCGGCATTCACTTCTGCCTGGGGGCGCCGCTTGCGCGGCTCGAGCTGGGGATCCTGTTCCGGGCAATCCTGGAGCGCATGCCGACCCTGGAGCTGGCGGCCGAACCGGCCTGGAAGCCCCGCTTCGTACTGCGCGGGCTCCAGGCGCTCCAGGTTCGTGTCGCCTGACGGTCAGGCTCGCAGCGGGTAGCGCCCGAACTCCATGGCGGCGTCCACCATCGCGAGGATGTTCTCCGGCGGAACCTCGTCCATGATCGTGTGAACTGCTGCGAGGAGGTAGCCGCCGCCGGGCGCCAGCGTCTCGATCACGCGCCGGACCTCCGCGCGCACGTCCGCCGGCGTGCCGTAGGGCAGGACGCGCTTGGTGTCGATCGCGCCGCAGAAGCTGAGATGCGTGCCGTGGCGGCGCTTGAGGGCGGCGATGTCGGCCATCCGCCCCGACGAGGTCTGGATCGGGTTGAGGATGTCCACCCCGATCTCGACCAGGTCGTCGACGAGATCCGTGACGTCGCCGTCCGTGTGGAAGAAGATTCGCGCGTTCGTGTGCGCCCGGATGAAGGCGACGTACTCGGCGTGGATCGGCTTGAGGATGCGGCGGTACATCGCCGGCGACATCAGGAGCGACTCCTCGGTGCCAAGGTCGTCGCCGATCTTGATGATGTCGACGTTGTCGCCGAGCTCCCGCAGGAAGTGACCCATCAGCTGCGTGCACAGCCCGGCGATGCGCCGCAGGAGGGCCTCCGCGAACTCGGGCTCGAGGGCGAGGTTGCCAAGGAACGTCTCCATGCCCTGCATGGCGAAGGCCCGCTCGAGCGGGAACAGCAGCCAGGGTGTCGCCATGACCGCAAACCGGCCCTCGGCGGCCAGCCGGGCCGCCTCGGCCCGGACGTGCGCCACGCGTGACGGGTCGTCCATGTCGGGCCAGGGGTAGGCCACGATGGCGTCGAGCGTCTCCGCCTCTCGCAGCGGATGCACACCTGGATACCAGTGGCCCTCGTCCACCTCGACCTGGCCGCTCCCCCAGTCGTCGATGCAGGGTGCGTGCGGCGGACGGGTCCGGGTGCGCCGCTGCGTCGCGGCGGGGATCGCGTCGAAGACGGGTCGCACGTCCGTTCCGAGCCGCTCGAGCACGGCCTCGCTGGGGTTCGCGGTGCCGAGCTCCGGCCAGTCGTAGATGTAGTGCTCCTCGGCCGGAAGACTCAGCAGGCTCGCCAGGCCGCGGTATGGGCGCATCTTCATCCCCGTCGCGTTGCTGGCACCCACCACGATCGGCACGCGGTCGGGCTCCGCGTGATCGAGAGCGGTTCGGACGCGGTCGCGAGGCGTGAGGGACACGGTGGAGGACCTCCGATGGGGCAGTGGAGTCTCGGCTGGGCTGGTCCGGACGTGTGCGGCGCTGAGAGGCAGGACCCGCGCCAGTATGGCCTGCCCGCGCGGCCCGGCACGCTCGCTGGCCGGGCTCGTCGGCGGGGGGATGGTCAACGCGGGCAGCTCGGTACCGCGCAGGGCACCTTCCTCGGGCCCTACCGCACGAGGAGGCCCGCGAGCACGAGAACGACCCCCGCGGCAGCCACGATCAGCGCCTCCCGGACCCGAGCGCGGAGGACGGCCTTCATGACGTCAGCGCCGGTCGTGTCGCCGGCCGACCCGACCGGGCCGCCGCGCCAGGCGCGGTAACGCTCCGCGTTCGCTTCGCGCGCGCGCAGTGCCTGGTAGCGGCTCCATGGCCCGCGCGCCCGCGACAGCCCGAGCGCCGCGAGCGCCAACCCGACCACGACGAGGACGAGTGCGAGCGCGCTCATCCGGGCCCCTCGGCCGGCTCGCCCAGCCGCTTGCGGAGGGCGGACTGGACGCGCGCGGCGTTGGCCTGGCCGCGGGTCGCCTTCATCACCTGTCCCACCAGGAACCCGGCCGCCTGCGCCTTCCCGGCCCGGTAG
>DAOTXE010000013.1:0-8432 GCA_034435355.1 Chloroflexota bacterium | reverse complement strand
GGAGGCGGGCCGTTCTGCCAGCAGCGGCCCACAGACGAGCACCATGCCCGACCAGATCCGCGTCCTCATCGTCGACGACATCCCGGAGACCCGCGATCACCTGACGAAGCTCCTGGGCTTCGAGAAGGACATCGAGGTCGTGGGTGCCGCCGCGTCCGGCGCCGAGTCGCTCACGATGGCGGCCAGCCTCCAGCCGGATGTCGTCCTGATGGACATCAACATGCCCGACATGGACGGGATCACGGCGACAGAGCTGCTCGCCGCGCAGGTCCCCAACAGCGCGGTCGTCATGATGTCGGTCCAGGGCGAGGCGGACTACCTGCGGCGCTCCATGCTTGCCGGCGCCCGGGAGTTCCTCGTCAAGCCGTTCAGCTCCGACGAGCTCACCGCGTCCATCCGCCAGGTTCACGCCAGGGAGCACGAGAAGCGGCTCCGCTACGCGACACCCGCTCGCGTCGACGGGCGCGCGGACGCAGCCGCCCGCGAGCCCGGCAGGATCGTCGCCGTCTTCTCGTCCAAGGGCGGGGTCGGGCGGACGACGATCGCCGTGAACGTGGCAGCGGCCGCCGCGTCCGAGCCCGGCAGCCACGTCGCCCTCATGGACGGCTCATTCCAGTTCGGCGACGTCGGGGTGCTGCTCAACCTCAACCCGAAGAACAAGTCGATCGCGGACCTCGTGCCCGAGCTCGAGGCCGGCGGCGAGCCGGAGTCGCTCGACACGTTCATGCAGCCGCACTCCTCCGGGCTGAAGGTGCTCCTGGCGCCTCCCACCCCCGAGCTGGCCGAGGCCGTGACACCCGCGGCAGCGAAGCGAGCGCTGGAGGTTCTGCGCAGCCGCTACGACCTCGTGATCGTGGATTGCGCGTCGTCCTTCAGCGACGAGACGCTGGCGATCCTGGACATCGCGGATACGATCCTGACCGTGCTCACGCTCGAGATCACGAGCATCAAGAACATGCGCCTCTTCCTGGAGGTGGCCGACCAGCTGGGCTACCCCGCCGACAAGATCCAGCTGGTCCTGAACCGGGCGGACTCCGCCCTGGGCATTCGGGTCGCCGACGTGGAGCACTCGATCGGGCGCAAGATCGACCACACGATCGTGAGCGACGGCCGGAGTGTTGTATATGCACTCAACAGGGGCGTACCGTTCTTCACGAGCAATCGCGAGGCGCAGGTCTCGCAGGACATTCTTCGGGTGGCCCGGTCGCTGACCGGGGCGCAGGAACATACGCGGAGCGGAGCCCGGAAACAGGCTCCTCGAAAGTCGTTGTTCGCATGGCGCTAGTGGTGCCGAAGCACGTCCCCTCCGGGGGCTGAAGGGGTGGTTGGAAGATGTCCCTGCTGAAGCGAATCGAGAGTGCCCGGCCCGGAGGATCGGGGCCCTCGGTGCCGGCCGCGCCCGCCGGGACGCCTGCGGGAGGGGCTGGTTCGGGACCGGCCGCGCCTCCGCCGAGCGCAGCGCCCACGCAACGGCTCATGTCGTCGGCGCCGGTCCGCGAGTCCTTCCGCGACGTCAAGTTCCGGATCCAGTCGCGGGTCATCCAGGACCTGGACCCGAAGCTGGACCTCTCGAACCAGGTCGAGGTCCGCCGCCAGATCGAGGAGATCTTCGGCAAGGTCATCGACGAGGAGGGCCTTGCCCTCACCCGGGCCGAGCGGGTCCGGATGCTCGAGCAGATCACCGATGAGATCATCGGCCTGGGACCGCTCGAACCGCTTCTGCGCGACGAGTCCATCACGGAGGTGATGGTCAATGGGCCCCGCCAGGTCTACATCGAGCGAAGCGGGAAGCTCGAACTGACGAACGTCGTCTTTCAGAACGACGACCACGTCATGCGGATCATCGACCGGATCATCGCCCCGATCGGTCGCCGCGTTGACGAGTCGAGCCCGATGGTGGACGCACGCCTGACGGACGGGTCCCGCGTCAATGCGATCATCCCGCCGCTCTCCCTGGTCGGTCCCGTCGTCACCATCCGGAAGTTCGCCGCCTCCCCCTTCACGGTGGACGACCTGATCCGGTTCGGCACGGCGACCCCCGAGATGTTCGACTTCCTCAAGGCCTGCGTCGAAGCCCGCCTCAACATCTTCGTGTCCGGCGGGACGGGCTCCGGCAAGACCACCACGCTCAACGTCCTGTCCTCGTTCATCCCCAACGACGAGCGGATCATCACGATCGAGGATGCGGCCGAGCTGCAGCTCCGCCAGGAGCACGTGGTGACGCTCGAGTCGCGGCCGCCCAACATCGAGGGCAAGGGCCAGATCCCGATCCGGGAGCTCGTCCGGAATGCGCTGCGGATGCGCCCCGACCGGATCATCGTCGGAGAATGCCGGTCGGGCGAGGCGCTGGACATGCTGCAGGCCATGAACACCGGCCACGACGGATCGATGTCCACGGGCCACGCCAACAGCCCGCGCGACATGCTCTCGCGCCTCGAGACCATGGTCCTGATGGCCGGCGTCGACCTCCCGCTCCGGGCGATCCGCGAGCAGGTCGCCTCGGCGGTCGACCTCATCGTCCACCAGGCCCGGCTCAAGGACGGCACCCGGCGCATCACGAACATCACCGAAGTCCAGGGGATGGAAGGAGACGTGATCGTGATGCAGGATGTCTTCGTGTTCGAGCAGACGGGCATCGTCGAGGGGCACATCCAGGGCCGCCTCAAGCCGACCGGGATTCGCCCGAAGTTCGTCGAGAAGTTCGAGGTGCAGGGGATCCACCTTCCGCCCGGACTGTTCGGCTTCGTCTTCTAGGGCGCGGGCCGGGAGGATCCACCATGTCGCCAACGATCCTCGTCGCCGCCGCCGCGGCGCTCGCGATCCTGTTCATCGCGGCCGGCATCGCGACATCCGGCCGCGGGAGCGCCATCACGGCGCGCCTCGAGCGCTATGCCTCGGGACGCCAGGAAGTCGCGAAGCCGGAGTCCACCGGCCAGGGCCCGATCAGCGACCTGATCGCGCAGTCGTCGGCGGTCGCCGCCCTCAACCGGGCCGTGGAGGAGCGCGACTTCGGCACGAACCTTGCCCGGGAGCTTGCCCGTGCCGACCTCAAGCTCAAGGTCAGCGAGTACCTGTTCATCTGGGTCGGCGCAGTTGTTGGCATCCCGGTCTTCATGTTCATCTTCGGATACTTCCTGCCGGCCTTGCAGAGCCCGATCGCCCTCCTGATCGGCGCCATCGTCGGGTTCTTCCTCCCGCGCTTCTACGTTCGCCGGCGGCAGGGCGGGCGGCTCAACTCGTTCAACAAGCAGTTGCCGGACACCATCACGCTGCTCGCCAACGCCCTCCGCGCAGGCTCCTCCTTCCTGCAGGCGATCGAGCTCGTGGTCCGCGAGTCGCGGCCGCCGATCTCCACCGAGTTCCAGCGCGTCATCCGCGAGGTGAACCTGGGTCTCCCCTTCGAGCAGGCCCTCCAGAACATGGTCCGCCGGGTGAAGTCCGAGGACCTGGACCTGATGGCGACGGCGATCTCCATCCAGTACCAGGTCGGCGGCAACCTTGCCGAGATCCTCGACTCGATCGCCTACACGATCCGCGAGCGAGTCCGGATCAAGGGCGAGATCCGCACGCTGACGGCCCAGCAGCGCATCTCCGGCTATGTCGTGGCATTCCTGCCGATCGGCCTGGCCGGCTTCCTGTTCATCATCGCGCCGAGCTTCATGTCGCCGATGTTCGACCCTGCCGTCAACGTGGCCGGAATCCCGACCGGAATGATCCTGATCGGCGTGGGCCTGACGATGATGTTCATCGGCTTCATGTTCATCCGCAAGATCGTGGACATCGAGGTCTAGGCGATGGACACCCTGCTCCCGATCGTCATCGCGGCCGCCGCAGCGTTCGCGATCCTGCTCATCGCGCTGGGACTCGCGGGCGGCGCGTCCGTGGACCCGGTCCAGGCCCGCCTGACCCAGCTCGGGACAATGCAGGCCAAGAACCTCGAGGAGATCGAGCTCCAGCAGCCCTTCTTCGAGCGGACCATCCGCCCTCTCGCCGGCCGCCTCTCGGGGAGCGTCGCCCGGATGACGTCGACATCGTTCACCCAGACGACGGAGAAGCGCCTGGCGATGGCCGGCAATCCCGGTGATCTCCGGGTCGCCGACTGGCTGGGCATCAAGGCGATCTCGTCGATCGTCTTCGCAATCCTGTTCTTCCTCGTCTTCACGTTCCTGCTCGGCACCGGCTTCGTGATGGGCCTGCTCCTCGGCGTCGTCGGCGTCGTGTTCGGCTACATCGCGCCGGAGTTCTGGCTCGGCCGGCGCGTGCGCGCCCGGCAGCACGCGATCCTGCTCCAGATCCCGGATGCGCTGGACCTCCTCACGATCAGCGTCCGGGCCGGTCTCGGCTTCGACGCCGCCCTCGCCAAGGTGGTCGAGAAGCTGATCGGCCCGCTGACGGACGAATTCCGCCGCGCGCTCGCCGAGGTCCGGATGGGCAAGGCGCGCCGCGACGCGCTCCGCGACATCGTGCCGCGCACGGAGGTCACGCCGCTCACCAACTTCATCGGCGCGATCATCCAGGCCGAGCAGCTCGGCGTCTCGATCAGCAAGGTCCTCCAGGTGCAGTCCGAGCAGCTCCGCATCGAGCGGCGCCAGCGCGCGGAGGAGATGGCGAACAAGGCCCCGATCAAGATGCTGTTCCCGCTGGTCGGCTGCATCTTCCCGTCGCTGTTCGTGGTCATCCTGGGACCCGCGATCATCCTGATCATCAAGAACCTGGCCGGCCCGGGCGGGATCAACGGCGGCGGCTGACCCACCCGGCACGCCCCGTGGGACGAGCGTGACCGAGGCACCGGGCGCGGGCCAGCCTCGTGAGCGCACCTTCCGCGTCCGAAACCTGACGCGCGGCACGGTCATCGCGGAGCGGGTCGACCTCGCTGCGTCCTTCGGCGCGCGCTTCCTTGGCCTCATGGGCCGGCCGTCGCTGCCGGCGGGCGCCGGGCTCTGGCTGACCGGCACCTCGAACATCCACATGTTCTTCATGCGCTTCCCGATCGACGCCGTCTTTCTGGGCCGGCAGGGTCCCGACGGGGCGCGCCGGGTCGTGGCCGTGCACGCCGACCTGCGCCCCTGGACGGGGATCGTCTGGTACGCGCGCGGTGCGGACGTCAGCCTGGAGCTGCCCGCCGGCACTGCCGCCGCGTCGGGCACGGTCGCCGGGGACGTCGTGGCGACGGGGCCGGAGCCCGTCGAGGGCTGACGAGCGAGGCCCGTGGCAAGTCGGCGTGCAGGGGCGCCGGCTAGCCTCACCGGGTGGCTGCTCCGTCGCTGCCCGGTCGCCTCGCCGCCCGCGTCCTGGACCTTGCCTTCCCCGCGGCCTGCGCTGGGTGCGGGACGGAGGGCGCGGTCCTGTGCGCGGCCTGCCTGCCCGCGCTCCGCGCGCGCCGCGGGGCGCCCCCCGGCGTGCCTCTCGGGCTCCCGTCGACCGTCCCACTGCCGCTCCTTCAGCTGGAGTGGTGCGCCCCCTACGCGGGCGTCGTGAAGCGCGCGCTCCATGCGCTCAAGTACGCCGGCGAACGCCGCCTGGCGGCGCCGCTCGGGGAGGCGATTGCCGCCCGCTGGGCGGAGGCGGGCGCGGGCGGCGACCTGCTGGTCCCGGTGCCGATTCACCCGGAGCGGCTGCGCCTGCGCGGCTACGACCAGGCGGTCCTGCTCGCCCAGGCCGCCGCGGCAGGCCTGCAGATGCCCGCGGTCGTGGCGCTCGCGCGCGCTCGTGCCACGCGCCCGCAGTTCGAGCTCGGCCGCGAGCGGCGGGCGGAGAACGTCGCCGGCGCGTTCTGCTTTCGCGACGCTGCCCGCGGCGCCGTCGCGGGTCGCTGGGTCGTGCTTGTGGACGACGTTGCGACGACGGGGGCGACGCTCGTCTCGTGCGCGCGCACGCTGCTCGAGAGCGGCGCCGCTGGCATCTCCGCGTGCACCGTCGCCCGAGAGGCATGATCGGGCCGGGGGGCGCCGCCGAGCCGGGAGGGCGAGGGCCCGCGTCTATACTTGCGTCAACGCCTGCCGGCCGCCCGCGCCGCTCCTCGCGTCACGGGCCGCCGCCACCCTGGAGGTCAACCGTGAGGACGATCGTCAAGGGCAAGAACCTCGATGTCCCGGATGCCGTGCGCCAGTACGCCGAACGCAAGATGCGGCGCCTGGAGCGCTTCCTCGACGACCGGACGGACGCGATCCTGGAGATTTCCGTGGAGCACCACCGGAGCGCGGACGACGCGCGGATCGCCGAGGTCACGCTGATCATCGACGGCCAGACGCTGCGCGGGCGCGCCGACGCCCTGACCTACGAGGCGGCGATCGACGAGGTCGTGGACAAGGTCGAGCGGCGTGCCGTGGACCACCGCGAGAAGCCGCGGAACCGCGCCCGGGCGCCCGAGGAGAAGGACATCCTCTCGCGCATCGCGGACGGGACCGCCGAGGGCGGCCGCGAACGCCGGGTCGTCAA
Source organism: Chloroflexota bacterium (assembly GCA_034435355.1). GTDB lineage: Bacteria > Chloroflexota > Limnocylindria > Limnocylindrales > CSP1-4 > CTSoil-043. The sequence continues at coordinate 1,994 of DAOTXE010000013.1, read as the reverse complement.
GTCGAAACGCTTCGCGATCGAGCCGATGTTCGAAGAGGATGCGATCGCCGAGATGGAGACGCTCGGCCATGCCTTCTTCGTGTTCGTCAACGCTGAGAGCGAGCGCGTCAACGTGCTCTACCGGCGCAAGGATGGCGACTTCGGGCTGATCGAGCCGGTCATCGCCGGCGAGTACACCTCGAACAGGGCACCCCGGACTCGCTGAACCGCCCGAGGACCGACCGCCGACGGCGACACGGAGAGCGCCGCGACAGCAGTTCACCCCCAACGCGGGAATCGGGAACGGGCGCCGACGGCGCGCGGCCCGCACGGGCTCCTGTACGATCCGGCTGATGCCCGCCCGCCCAGCGCCACCGGCCGTGGCCGCTCCCGTGCCGCGTGCGACGACGGGCCTCCCCGGCGGCCGGCGGCTCGGGGCGCACCTCGCGATCGGGGGCGGGCTCGTCCACGCCGCGGAGCGTGCACGCGCGATCGGCGCGGATAGCCTCCAGCTCTTCTCCGACAACCCGACGGCCTGGCGCCGCCGCGATGCGCTCCCCGACGAGCTCCCCGCCTTCCGGGCGACGGTCGCGGAGCTGGGCCTCGGTCCACTCGCCATCCACGCGGCGTACCTCGTCAACCTGGCCGGGCCGGATGACGACCTCTTCGAGCGCTCGCTCGGCGTCCTGGCGCGGGAGATCGGGGTGGCGCCGGCGTACGGGGCCCGGTTCGTCAACGTCCACGTCGGGTCGCACCGAGGGGCGGGCCCGGCGGCCGGGATCGCCAGGGTCGCCGACGGTGTCGCCCGCGTGCTGGCGGAGGCGCCCCCGGATGCCGACGCGCCGGTGCTCGTCCTGGAGAACTCCGCCGGCGGTGGCGACGGCCTGGGTGTCGGCATCGACGAGCTGGCCCGGATCCTCGACGCGATCGAAGAACGCGGCGTCGCGCCCGACCGCGTCGGGCTCTGCCTCGACACGGCCCACCTCTGGGGAGCGGGCATCCCGATCGGCACGGCCGGCGAGGTGGACGCGGTCGTCGAGGCGATCGCGGCCCGCATCGGCGTGGAGCGCGTGCTGATGGTCCACCTCAACGACTCGAAGGCCGCGTTCGGCTCGCGGGCCGATCGGCACCAGCACGTGGCCGCCGGGGAGATCGGGGCGGACGGGCTCGCCCGGTTCCTGACCCACCCGGCGCTCGGGCACGTGGCGTACTACCTGGAGACGCCCGGCATGGACGTCGGTTATGACGCCGTGAACGTGGCGCGTGCGCGCGACCTCGCCGCGGGCATCCGACTCGCGCCCCTGCCGCGGGAGGCGCTCGAGCTGCGCGGAAGCCGGGCACGAGCGGCGGAACCCGCATGAGCCGGGTCCCGGGGCGGGCACGGGACCTCGCCGTGCTCGGCGGCCTGCTTGCCCTCGCGGCGCTGCTGCGCCTGCCCGGCCTCGCGGACCGCGGAGGGTGGGACTCGGACCAGGGCATCGAGATGGCCACGCTCCAGGCGTTCGTCACCCACGGCGTCGTCCCGCTCCTCGGGCCGTCCATGTCGATCGGCAACGTCCACCACGGCGCGCTCTACTACTACCTCCTGGCGCCGGCCGCGGTGCCGTCGGGCGGCACGGATCCGACTGCCGTCGTCCTCCTGATCGCCCTCTTCGGGATCGCGGCGGCCGGGGTCACCTGGTGGCTCGGGCGGGCCATGGGCGGCCCGGCCTCGGGCCTCGTCGCCGGCCTGCTCGCGGCCACGTCGGCAACCGCCGTCGGCTCCTCGACCTTCATCTGGAACCCGACCCTCCTGCCGCTCGCGGCGTCGCTCACGCTCGCCTTCGCCTGGCGGGCATGGACCACGCGCAACGCGCGCTGGTGGCTCGGCGCGGGTGCCGCGCAGGCCGTGGTCCAGCAGGCCCACCTGCTGGGGATCTTCGCCCTGCCGGCGCTTGCGGCCCTGTGGCTGGCCGACCTTCGCCGGGAACCCGATCGCCGCCGGTCCGTCGCATGCTGGGGCCTCGCAGGGCTGG
>DAOTXE010000012.1:0-10131 GCA_034435355.1 Chloroflexota bacterium | reverse complement strand
GGCCTCGACGCATACCCGGACCGGGCCATGCCGTGTCCCGACGGCGGGTCCGGGGGTGAGCGGCCGCCGGGGGGCCCATCGTTCCAGCGGCTCGGCTATCGGGCGTGGTGGGACGTCCCGGCCCTCCCGAAGCTGAACACCGACCACCCGGCGGTGCGCGAACACCTGTGGGGCGTCGCGGAGCACTGGCTCCGCTTCGGGATCGACGGCTGGCGCCTGGACGTCCCCGCCGAGATCGACGACGAGGCGTTCTGGCAGGAGTTCCGCCGTCGCTGCCGCGCCGTGAACCCGGACGCCTACCTCGTCGGGGAGATCTGGGACGTGGCGCCGGAGTGGGTCCGCGGGGACCGCTTCGACGCCCTGATGAACTACCCCCTGCTGGAGGCAATCACCGGGTTCGCGGGCGGGCCATCCCTCGACACGGCGCTGGTCGCCTCGCACCACCAGCTCTCCATGCACGTTCGAGCCTCCTCGGCGGCCGTGTTCGCGTCGGAGCTGGCGGCACAGGCGGCGTCCTATGCGCCGGCCACCGTGGCTGCCCAGCTGAACCTGCTCGGCTCGCACGACATGCCGCGCCTCCGGTCGCTCGTGTCGGGCGATCTCGCCGCAGTCCGGCTCGCCGTCCTGCTCCAGATGACGCTTCCCGGCGCGCCCTGCGTTTACTACGGCGATGAGATCGGGCTGGAGGGTGGCAACGACCCAGACTGCCGCCGGGCCTTTCCGGCAGGCGAGGCGGGCCGCGACGAGGCCCTCCGGGCCACGTTCCGCGACCTCATCTCACTGCGCCGGGCGCACCCGGCGCTCCGGGCAGACGGCCTGCGCGTGGTCGGCGCAGAACAGGCCTGCGTGGCGCTGCTGCGGGGCGGTGGGGACGATCCGTCCGCCGCGGGCGAGACGCTGCTCGTGGTCGTGAACGCCGGGGCCGAGCCGGAGCCCATCCGGCTCGCCCTCCCCGGGCTTGCTGGCCGGCGCCTCGTGGCCCTGCCGGTGGCCGGGATGGCCGGCGGACCGCTCGTCGAGGTCCCGGGCGACGGCACGGCGAGCCTCAGCGTGCCGGCCCGGAGCGGGTTCGTCTTCGCCGCGGTGGGTTGAGCCTATACTCGGGCTCACGTGGCAGACCTCCCGTTCGAGCCGGCGGACGCCGGGAGCACGCAACGACTTCTCCGGGCCGTCGACGCCGAGGGCAAGATCCCGCGCGGACTCGAAGCCTATGGGCCGTTCGATGGTCGGGACGTGGTCCTCTTCGGCGTGTCGAGCGAGCGGGCGCGCTGGCTCGAAGCGGCGGGCGCGCGCCTGAACGTCGTCGCCGACCCCATGTCGGAGCTCGACCAGCTCCCGGGTGCGAGCGCTGACGTGGTGGTCGCGTTCTGGGAGGCGTTCGACGGCCCCGACCGCGCCGAGCTGCTTGCCCGGGCGCAGCGGATCCTCCGGCCCGACGGCCGACTCCTGGTGGTGCTCGACTACGGGCGCGACGACCTCGACGTGGTTCGAGGGCCGGACCGGACGGCGGATCTCGTCGCGTGGAGCCGTCGCGACGGCTGGTTCCTCAGCCGTGGCTTCCGGATCCGGGTGATCCACACGTTCTGGCGGTTCGAGACGATCGAAGAGGCAGGCGAGCTCCTCCGGGCGGCCTTCGGGCCGGCTGCCGAGCCTGCGGTCGGGCGGCTCCGCCGCCCGCGGCTCGCCCACAACGTGGCCGTCTACCAGTGGACGCGTGAAGCGGCGGCGTCCCGTCCGGCCGACGTCCGGCGGGCACCTCGCGCCGCTGCCGTCGCCACGCCGCGCCCGAGCGCGGCTCCGGGCACGCGTACCGCTCCGGGCACGCGTGCATGAGAGCTCGCCCGGCCATGAACCCGCGCGGCCATGTGTCTCCTCGCGCACCCGACGGGTCCCGCCGTCGCACGGGCACATTCGTGGGTCCCGTGCGGGTGACACCGACGCGGGCCTTCCTCGCCGTCGCGTTCCTCGGGTCGCTCCTCTACCTCGGCTATGCGATCAGCGTTCGTGATGCATCGCAGATCCCGGCCCTCGCCTCCGGGGCGCTGGTCCTCGGGCTGGTCTTCGTGATGCTCGCCACGGCCGGCGGGATCGAGACGTATCGGGCGGCCCGCTCCGGGCGAGCGGCGCGGGCATTCGCCGCGGCGCTGGCCGGCGGACTTGCCGGGATCGTCGCGCTCGGCTGCTTCGCGGCGGCAGCGATCCTCGCGATCCTCTCCCGGGCGCCCTGACCGTCGCGCGCGGGGTCCGCCGAGCGCCGAGCGCCGAGTGCCGGCAAGCGCCGCGCAGGTCGAGCCTGGCAAGCGCCGAGCCCGACGAGCAGCGCGAGCCCGACGGGGTCCGGCAAGCGCCGACGAGCAGGTCGAGCCCGGCAAGCGCCAAGTGCCGGCAAGGGCCGAGCCCGATGAGCAGGCCGAGCGCCGAGCAACGCCGGCAAGGGCCGAGTGCCGGCAAGGGCCGAGCCCGACGAGCAGGCCGAGCAGGCCGAGCGTGCCCGCGTCCTGGCCGCGACCTGTCCGTCCGACGGTCTCTCGATCCGTGGCTGGTCGCGAACTCCATCAGGGACGTTCCAGGCGCTGTCATTCCTATAAGATGCGCGTGTGGCGAGCCGTACGGCGGCTCGGTCGTCGCGGCGGCGGGTACGGACCGCGCATGAGGCGGTCGCGAGTCCCGCATCGGGGACCAAACTCGATCGCGTGGCGCGCTGAACGACCATTTGACAGCATTCGGAGCCCGCAAGGACGTGCGTCGTCGCGCGGGACCCCTGCGGACTTGGAATACGGTTCGGGACGCGCGCAGGTGATAGGAAAGGGGCGGGAGCAGAGCTCTGGCGCGTCCGCGAGCTGCAGCGGGACTCGACCCTCGCTTTCGTTTCGGAAGTCGCCCCAGACGCCCTGGGGGCGCGGGTCAGCGGCCGAAACCCGGGATTGGTTGCAGACCGTGCAACAGGTGCCAACGCGTGGGAGCGCCAATCCTGGGCAGGACGCTCATCCGCCCCCCGGCCGTCCGCTCGAGCCCTGCTAGACTCGGCGCCGTCCAGCGCCCCCATCGTCTAGAGGCCTAGGACGCCACCCTTTCAAGGTGGAGATCGCCGGTTCGAATCCGGCTGGGGGTACTCCCGCCGTCCCACTGGACGGCGGGCCGCCGAGCCACGACACCCTGGCGACCCGCCGTGTCCGTTCCACGTGTCGCACGGCCCGCCGTGGGTTCGGAACACCCGTCCCGTCGCCAGGCCACCCGCCCATGCGTGCTACGCTGCGGCCGGGCGAGGTTCGCCGGGCACGCGGCAACGAGGTCTGGCATGGGCGCAATCGAGCCGTGGCACCTGGTCGTGGTGCTCGTCGTGGTACTACTGATCTTCGGACCGAAGCGGCTTCCCGAGGTCGGCAAGAGTCTCGGAGAGACGATCCGGGAGTTCCGGAAGGCCACCACCGGCGAGCGCAAGGATTCTCTCTCTGAGGCTCCCGTCGCACCTGCGGCATCCGCGGCTGCCCCGGTGGCTCCCGTCGCACCTGCGGCATCCGCGGCTGCCCCGGTGGCTTCCGTCGCCCCGGTGGCTTCCGTGGCCGCACCCGCGGCTCTCGTCGCCCCGGTGGCTTCCGTGGCCGCACCGGCCGGAGTCCCGGCACCCAGGTCGGCGGACGCGACCCCGACAGGCTTGCCCGGTCATGGCGATGGTTCCCGCGGGTAGTCGCGTGACGCAAGCGGTCGCGGCAACCCGGCCGCGGCGGCACCTCCTCCACACCGCTGCCCGCTTCGCGGCCGTCCCCGTGCTCGTCGCCGCGCTGGTCGTCGCACCCGTGGGCGGCGCGCCGGCGATCCCGTCACCAGCGACCGCGCTCGCAGCGGGAACGTGCACCGGCTGGCTGGACGACGCCGTCCCGCCGACGACGATCCGCGTGCTGCGGACAGCCGGACCCGCGACGGGCACCGTCCAGGTGGTCCCGTTCCATGACTACGTCACGGTCGTGATGGCGGCCGAGTGGGGTCCGAACAACGCGCCCGAAGCCCTCAAGGCAGGCGCCGTGGCCGTCAAGGAATACGCCTGGTACTACGCCATGTTCTGGCGCGGCAGGTCCGCGGCCGACGGCAGCTGCTACGACGTGTCCGACTCGAGCGTCGACCAGGTCTACTCGCCCGAGACGCGGGTGCCGGCGGCGTCGATCGTGGCCGCCGTCGACGCCAGCTGGGGGATGACGGTCCGCCGGAACACCGGCCTGTTCGTGACCCACTACCAGGCCGGCTCGAACGTCCCCTGCGGGGCGAACGCGGACGGCGGGCACCTGTACCAGGTGAGCGCCGCCCATTGCGCGCAGGACGGCATGACCGCCGACCAGATCCTCCAGACCTTCTACGGGCCCGGCGTCGAGATCGACGGCGGGACCGCGCCAGCACCCTACGCGGTCGGTCTGCGCTTCCTGGCGCAGCCTTCGAGCGGGACCGCGGACGTCGCCTTCCCCGTTCAGCCGGTCGTTGCGGTCGTCGACGCGACGGGGGCGCCGTTCGTCGGTGACGCTGCCAGCCAGCTGGCCGTGACCCTAGCGTTGGGAAGCCCGCTGCCGGGCGTCTCGCTTTCGTGCACGGGTGGCCTGAGCAGCGTTGCGGTTGCTGGGGTTGCCACCTTCGCCGGCTGCACGCTCAGCGGCACGTCACCCGGCGCGGTCCTCGTCGCAAGCGCCCTGGGCCTGGCGCCGGCAAGCACGGCGCCCTTCGCCGTCGGGATCGCACCGCCGACGCTGACGCTCGCGGCACCCGGCGGGGCAATCACCTGGGGCCAGGGGGTGCAGCTCACGGCTGCGCTCGTCCCACCCGGCCCCGAAGACCCGGGCGGACGCACGGTCCACCTGCAGCGCTCGCTCGACGGGGTCACGTGGGGCCCGGTGGCCGACCTGGTGACCGACGCGCAGGGCGCCGCGAGCGTGACGAACCGGCCGGCGTCGAACACATGGTTCCGCCTCGTGTTCGACGGGACCCCCGACATGGCCGCGACTGCGAGCCCGGGCGTCCGGGTGCTGGTCCGCCGCGTGGCCCTGCTGCGACCGGACCGCAGCGGCACCATCCGCCGCGTGGCGCGCGGGACGGTGATCGCGTTCACGACGCTCGTCCGTCCGGTCCAGGCGTCCGTGACCCCCGGCCCCGTCGAGTACCGCCTGTACCAGCTGGTCGCGGGCTCCTGGGTGCTCAAGCGCACCTGGAGCGTGACGCCCGACACGACCGGCCTGGCTCCCCTGCCCGTGACGTTCGGGGCGCGTGGGAGCTGGATGGTGCGCTCGATCGCGGTCCCGACGACCACGAACGCGAACAGTACCTGGTCGCCTGCCCAGCGCTACGAGGTGCCGTGAGCGAGGCCCCGCCGCCACGGCCGATGGCGACCGAGCGGCCCCGACGACTGGCCCGACGACTGGCCCACGAACGCCTCTGCTAGGATCACGCCGTGCCATTCGTGATCAACGGCATCCGCATCCCGACGATCGTCAGGGACAACGCCGCGACCCGCTGCCGCGGGTGCGGTGGGGTGATCGACGGCTCCCCGTTTCGGGTCAACGTCATGGACACCACGGCCGTGGAGATTCCGCCCGCCTGGTCGGGCCGGACGTCGATCAACCCCGGCCCGTTCCAGTTCCACGCCGACCCGGCCTGCGCGCGCCGCTGGATGCGCGAACGCGGCAACCTGTTCTGTCGCAAGTCGGCGGTCCGCGAGCTGATGCGGCCGATCGCGATCCCCGGCCCGACACCGCGCTGGGGCCTGTGCGACGGGCTCCACGATGACGACCACGAGCTCGTCCCTGCCTGACCGGCATAGCCAGGCCGCCTGGGAGGGCCCACCCCCATGAGCGTCGTCGTTCCCGGCATCACGTCCCTGATCGCCCTCGCGTTCGCGGTCGCGCTCGTTGACCAGTGGCGCGTCCGGCGCCACGCGTTCCAGCTCAGCTGGGCGATCGGGATGCTCTTCTTCGGGATCGCCAGCGGCTGCGAGACCATTGCCGCCGCGCGCGGCTGGAACGAGCCGCTCTACCGGACCTGGTACCTGACGGGCGCGGTCTGGACCGCCGGCTGGCTGGGCCTGGGGACCGCGTTCCTGCTCGGACGGACGCGCTTCGGCTACACGTTCGCGTTCTGTCTCTTCCTCGCCGGGCTGTTCACGTTCCTGACCCAGCAGCGCTACGACTACCCGGGCGCGGGCGACGCACCGATCCTCTACTTCATCGCGGCCGGCATCCTTGCGCTCGCCGTCGCCTTCGCGACCTACTTCTCCGACGACCGCTGGCCGCGGATCGCCGCTCTCGCGGTGGTGGGCGCGAGCCTGCTCTCGGTGGTCCTGATGCTGGCCACGACGCTGGCCGCACCCGGCTGGCAGGTCGATCCGGCCACGAGGGCGCCGGTCGCCGATCTCTTCCCCGGCACGCTTCGGCTCCTCACCCCGTTCCTCAACGTCACGGGCGGACTCGCGCTCGCGTTCGGCGCCGTCTTCTCGGCCTACGTCTTCATGCCGAAGCGGCGCGTGCTCGACTACAGCCTGGACCCGACGCAGCCCGGCGACCAGTTCCTGTTCAACCTGGCGATCTCGCCCGTCGCCATCACCGTGAACCTCGTTGCGTCCCTGCCCGGCGCAACCCGGGCGCTCGTCGCCGGGCGCCTCCACAGCCGCGTGCCCGCCACGATCCTCATCGCCGTGGGGGCGTTCCTGGCCTCCTCGGGCGACACGCTCGCGCGGTTCGGCAACACGGAGTTCTTTGCCTTCGGGAAGCTCCTGTCGGTCATCTTCCTGTTCCTGGGCTTCCTGGTGAGCGTCGAGGCGTTCAGCGAGGTGCGCATCCCGTTCACCCGGGTCGTCCTGCTCCGGCGTCCGCCGGAGCCATCCCCGGCCGGGGAGTCCCACTCGGGCGCATGACGGGGCCGGCGGCCGCGACGCCCCGGCGGCCGCTACTCTTCCCGGGTGATCAATCTCCGAGGGAGGCTCGGCGGCTCGCTGGCCGTGGCGATCGCCGCCAGCCTGTTCGGCACGCTGGGCCCGGCGTCCCGGTTCGCCTACGATGCCGGCCTGACGCCGCTCACGTTCGTGCTGTGGCGCGCGACGCTGGGGATGCTGGGCATGCTGGCGATCCTCGCGTTCTTCTCGGCCCGCGGACGCGTCCGCCTGCGCTGGACGGCCCTCGACCGGAGGACCCTCGCCGCTCTCGGTGCGGCGGTGGTCGCCAGCCTCGTGCTCAACCTGGCGATCTTCACGGCGTTCGGGCGCATCTCGGTCGCCCTCGCGCTGCTCGGCCTGTACATGTACCCGGCGCTCGTCGCGATCGGCTCGGTTGCGATCGGGGAGGAGCGTCTCGACCAGGGGCGCCTGGTCGCCCTCGTCCTCGCGCTCGGGGGGATGGCCGTGGTCGTGCTGGGCGGCTCGGGCGGCGGCCCCGGGTTCGAGCTGGCGGGCTTCGGCCTCGCCCTGCTGGCGGCCGCGATGCAGGCGGTCTACATGGTCCTGGGCCGGCGCGGCTTCCCCGCCGTGCCCACAGGGGAGGCGACGCTCGTCGTCCTCGGCGGCACCGCCCTCGGCTACCTCGTGCTCACGCTGGCGACCGGCTCGCTCGACGTGGCGCTGTTGCCCTTCCGGGCGCCCGGCGCGCTGCCGATCCTCGTCTGGTCCGGCATCGGTGGCGCCGCGATCCCGGCTCTCCTCTTCCTGGTGGGGATCCGCGCGATCGGCCCCACGCGGGCGGCGATCATCTCGCTCATCGAGCCCGTCGCGGGCGCGACGCTGGCGGCGCTCCTCCTCGCCGAGCTGCTCGGCCCGCTCCAGCTCGTCGGCGGGATCCTCGTGCTGGCCGGGGCCGCCCTGATCCAGCGTGGCGGCGACGCGGCAGAGCCGGGCACGGCTGTCACGCTTGGCACGGCGGTCACGCCCGGCACGGCTGCCGAGCCGGGCGAGACGGCCGGAGCCGCCTGAGCGGAAGGTCGCGGAGCCGCCTCAGCGGGACGTCGTCGGGGCCGGCCCGCCGAGCGTCAGGCCCGTCCAGCGCCGGGCGAGCCGAGCGTCGCGCCCTCGTATACTGGCTGTGCCCGGTTCGTCGGGGCGCCCTCGCCCGGGCAGCCACCGCCCGAGCGCGAGTTGTGCGAGGTCCGATGCGCGTCCGCAAGGCCGTCTTTCCTGCCGCCGGTTGGGGCACCCGATTCCTGCCCGCCACCAAGGCCCAGCCCAAGGAGATGCTCCCGCTCGTCGACAAGCCCGTCATCCAGTACGCGGTCGAGGAGGCCGTGGCTGCGGGCATCGAGCAGGTGATCATCATCACCTCCAGCCAGAAGCGGGCGATCGAGGACCACTTCGACATCAGCTACGAGCTCGAGCACCTGCTCGAGGAGCGCGGCGAGATCGAGCGGCTTCGCCAGGTGCGGCACATCAGCGATCTCGCCCAGATCGCCTACGTGCGGCAGAAGGAGCAGCTCGGCCTGGGCCACGCGGTCCTGATGGCAAAGGAGATGGTGGGCCACGAGCCGTTCGCGGTGATCCTCTCGGACGACGTCGTCGTCGGCGAGCGTCCCTGCATCGGTCAGCTGATCCATGCCTACAACGACACGCACGCGTCCGTCGTGGCGGTCATGGAGGTCCCACCCGAGGACACGTCCCGCTACGGCGTGATCGGCGGGCAGCGCGTCGACAGCGAGGATGGCCGGCTCTGGAAGGTCGACCGGGTCGTGGAGAAGCCGGAACCGGGGGAAGCGCCGTCCAACCTCGCCATCATCGGCCGCTACGTCCTGACCCCGAAGATCTTCGACAAGCTCGAGCGGACCACGCACGGCGCAGGCGGCGAGATCCAGCTCACGGATGCCATCTCGGCGCTCATGCAGGAGCAGGCGGTCTACGGCTACGAGTTCGAGGGGACCCGCTACGATGCCGGCACGACCATGGGCTGGCTGAAGGCCTCGGTCGAGCTTGCGCTCGCCCGGCCGGACCTGGGCGACGAGTTCGGTGCATATCTGCGCGGCCTTGACTTCTAGGCGTCGGCCCCGCGCGGCAGCGCTCCGCAGCTGACGAAGGAGACGGATCGTGGCTGGTCTCGGCGACGTGCTCGGCGGGCGCTATCGCCTCGTCGAGCTGCTGGGCCAGGGCGGCATGGCCACGATCTATCGGGCCACCGACAGCCAGCTCGGCCGCGACGTCGCCGTCAAGGTGCTTCACCCCGAGTACGGCCGCGACCCGGACTTCGTGGCCCGCTTCCGCCAGGAGGCGCACGCCGCGGCCTCGCTCAGCCACCCCGGCATCGTCAGCGTCTACGACTTCGGCACGGACGATGCCGGGCCGTACCTGGTCATGGAGCTCGTGGACGGCGAGGATCTCGCCGCGCTCCTGCGCCGGAACGGGCCGCTTCCGCCGCGCCAGGCGGCTCGGCTGGTGGCCGAGGTCGCCCGCGCGCTCGACGCAGCCCACGACCGTGGGATCGTCCATCGCGACGTCAAGCCCGGGAACATCATGCTGACCGCCACCGGGCGGGTGAAGGTGACGGATTTCGGGATCGCCCGGGCGTGGGCCGACGCCGGCCTGACGCTGCCCGGCACCACGCTCGGGTCCGTCCACTACTTCAGCCCGGAGCAGGCGCTCGGCGAGCCGGCGACCGCTGCCTCGGACGTGTACAGCCTGGGGATCGTGCTCTACGAGCTCCTGACCGGCCGGCGGCCGTGGGAGGGCGATTCCGCGGCCTCGGTCGCGATGGCGCGCATCTCGGCTCCTCCGCCGCGCGTCTCGGACGTTCGACCCACGGTCCCCCCGGCCCTGGAGGCGATCGATCGCACGGCGCTCGCTCGGGACGCGGCGGATCGGTTCGCGAGCGCCGGCGCGATGGCCGAGGCGCTGGAGGCGTTCCTCGAGGAAGGCCGCATCGCGGCAGCGTGGCCCGCGGGGTCAGCCGTGGCGGATGTTACGCCGCCGGTCCGGGCGGGCGGCCCGGTCCGGGCCGTGGGCGCCGTCCCGGCAGTGGGAGTCGTTCCCGCCGCGGGCCCCACGTCGGAATCGCCGCCGCCGGCCGGGTCCTCGGGCGGGACCAGCCCGTGGGCCTGGGTGGCCGGAGCGCTCGGGCTCGTCATCCTCGTGATCGCAGGGTTCGCGCTCTTTCGCCTCGTCGCAGCGGGGTCGCGGCCGGCCGCGAC
>DAOTXE010000011.1:0-8284 GCA_034435355.1 Chloroflexota bacterium | reverse complement strand
GGACGCCCGGCGGCGGGCGGGGGCAAAGGCGCGCCGGCGCGGGCGGCACTCCCCGATCAGGTCCTCGGGCGGGTCGTCAGGAAGAGGCTGACCGCACCGACGGCGCAGACCGCGAGGAAGAGGACGAGCCCGGTGACGCCGGGCGCCACGCCGGCACCCACGAGCAGCCACGCGAGGACAAGGGCCGCGATCGGACCAAGGAACAGCTCCGGCCGGTCACCCACGAGAAAGTCGTACCAGAAGGCGCCGAACGCCCTCACGTAGCGCATGCGCTAGTCCCCCACCGACACGGCCACCGGGATGCGGCGACTTTGCAGCATCGCCCGGACGGCCCACACGCCGACGAGACTGGCTGCAACGTAGGCCGCCAGCAGCGCGAACAGGACGGCGTCACCCCCGGGCCAGGTGATGCCGATGCCCTCGCCCGCCCAGAACGTCCCGAACGTGACGAGCATCAGGCCGACGGCGAACTTCAGCCCGTTCTCCGGTACGCGGGCGAGCGGCCGATGGACCGCCACGCCGATGGACAGGACCAGGACGCCGGCGACAACCGCGCCCAGGGCGGCAGGCCCGAGCTGTCCCGCCGACGCGCCGAACGTGACGACGATGAAGGCAACCTCCAGTCCCTCCAGGAGGACGCCCTTGAAGGCCACCGTGAAGCTGATCCAGTCCATCCCTGCCGTGGCCACCGGCGGCTCCTGGCTCAGCAGCGCCAGCTCGCGTTCGTAGATCGCAGTCTCGTCGTGCTTCGCCCGGGCGCCGACCGCCCGGAGCGTCGCCTTGCAGACCCACTGCAGCCCGAACACGAGCAGAAAGCCGCCCACAACGAGCCGCAGGATCTCGATGGGCACGAACAGGACGATCGCCGTCCCGAACACGCCGACGATCACGACCAGGGTCGCCACGGCGGCCCCCACGCCGATCAGCGTCGAGCGCCACTGGCGCGTCATGCCGACGGCCAGCACGATCGTCAGCGCTTCCACGAACTCCACCACGGAGGCGACGAACGCGGGCGCCGCGACGACAAGAATGTGCATCGAGCCTCCTTTGGGATGGCCGCCGCCATCCCGCTGCATCGAGAGTAGCGCCACTCACCTGGGCGCGACGGGTGCCTCGGCCGCCCCGTCCGCCTCGGCCGCGAAGAAGAAGCAGCCTCCCCGGTCGAACGAGACGGCGACATCGTCGCCGCGGGCCCACGGGCGCTCATCGTGGATCCCGACGAGCCGGGTCCCATCCGGGAGAACGGCCGCATGGTCGTAGCCGCGGCCGCGGAAGGCGACGTCGGCGATGCGGGCCCGGATCGCGTCAGTCGCGCCGTTCAGCGGCCCGAGCCTGACGGCCGACGGCCGGATGAGGAGCCGGCCCGTCACGCCGAGGGAAATGGCGTCGGGCGATCCCGCCACGATGGGCGAACCTGCTTCGAGACCCACGATGCGGACCGCGGTCTCCGGACCAGACCCGGCGACGGCGACCGCCGCGACCTCACCGGCCAGGCCGGTGAACCGTGCGACAAACGTCGTCGCCGGCCGGGAGTAGATGTCCTGCGGAGTGCCAACCTGGACGAGGCGGCCGCCGTGGAGCACGCCGATGACGTCCGCGAGGGCGAACGCCTCGCTCTGGTCGTGGGTGATGTACATGGAGGTCGCCTCCGCGTCGCGGGCCAGTGTCGCGATCTCGACTCGAAGCTGCTCCCGGAGGTTCGCGTCGAGGTTGGAGAGCGGCTCGTCGAACAGCAGCAGGCCGGTATTCGCCACGAGCGCACGAGCCAGCGCCACCCGTTGTTGCTCACCGCCGGAGAGCTCGTTGGGATAGCGGGAGGCGAGCGCGGCGAGACCAACCCGTTCGAGCATCTCGCTCGCCCGACGATCCGCCTCGAGGCGCTCGAGCCGACGCCTCCGGAGTGCGAAACGCACGTTCTCGACGGCGGTGAGGTGTGGCCAGAGCGCGTAGTCCTGGAAGACCATGGACAGGTCGCGCCGCTCTGGCGGCGCGTGGTACGCCCCCTCCGCGACGATCCGACCGCCGAGGGCGATCGTGCCACTGTCGAGTCGGCCGATCCCCGCGACGCTGCGGAGGAGCGTCGTCTTCCCCGAGCCGGACGGGCCCAGGAGGACCAGGAAGGCGGCTGGCGCCACGTCGATGGTCACGGTGTCGAGAGCGACCTTCGACGCGAACCGCTTGGTCGCACCCACCACGTGCACCGCCGGTGGTTCGCGCCGCTCGAGGCTCGCTGGCGCTCTCCCATTCCGCCCGTTCCACATCATGTGGGACCGAGGCTGCGGCGCCAGCCGCGCGGAGCGAAGACTCGGAACAGGAGCAGGGCGGCCGCGATGACCGCGAACTCCTCGAACAGGGCGACGACCGTCATCGCGGTGCCGGTGTCGTAGTGGAGTCCCGAGACATAGAAGTTGATGGCCACCGAGACCGGTCGGGACCCTGGCGGGTAGAGGAGCTGCGAGACGGGCAGCTCGAGGAGGGTCTTCGCAAACGTGATCAGCGCGCCCCAGAGCAGGACGCGCGACAGGACCGGGACCACCGTCCGACCCCACGCCCCGATTGCCGAGCTGCCGTGGACACGGGCCGCGAGGACGAGCGACTCCTGCAGTTGCGAGACCGGTCCGACCATGAGTCGCGCCTGCTGCGGGAGCGCGGTCGCAACGTAGCCCATGACAAGCAGCGGCGTCGTCTCGTACAGGCTCAGGCCGATGTTGGTCAGGCCCGGGAGGTTGTACGTGAAGATGTACCCGGCGGCGAGGACGATCCCTGGCAGGGCCACCGAGCCGAGCAGCACCAGGTCCGTGATGCGGCCCAGGCGCCCTGCTCCCCGCGACGTCAGGAGCCGTGCGACCGAGAGTCCGAGGACCACGGTGACGACGGCTGCGATCGCCGCGAGCGCCGTCGAGAAGATGAGCGGCTCTGCGAGACCAAGATCGCCGAAGAGAACCTGACGATAGCTGTCCAGGGTCAGCGCCTCGAAGGAGAAGCTTGTTCCAAAGTCCTTGAGGAGCGAGGCAACGAGCGCCCCCACGACCGGCGCCCCGATGGCGATGACGAACAGCAGGATCGTGGCGGCCGTGGCGGTGGTTCGGGCGGCCGGCCCAAGACGGGTCCGGGACGGGATCCGGGTCCGGCCGGAGACCACGGCATAGGTTCGGCCGTGAAGCGCCCAGGCCTGGACGAGGATCGGGATGGCCGCGCTCGCGACGAGGAGCCAGCCGATCGCGGCGGCGAGGCCGAAATCTGCTGGGTTGTTGTCGATCGCCTCGAAGAGGACGTAGGTGGCGACGGGGAAGTGGGCACCGGCGGCGAGCGTGGACGCCACGCCGAAGTCGCTCATCGACTCGGCGAACACGATCGCCGCCGCCGAGAGGAGGCCTGGAGCGAGGATCGGCACCATGATCCGGGCCGTGCCGACCGGCCCGGCGCCGTGGACCCGAGCCGCCTCCTCGAATTCCGAGCCAAGGTTGAGCAGGGCCGCCGAGATCGTGATGTAGGCGAACGGGAGCGCCGTCATGGACAGCACGAAGACGACCCCGAGCGGCCCATAGAAGACGTTGAACAGGGCTCCCGTATCGAGGCCGAACTGCGAGAAGACGCCGCCCGGCTGGAGCAGGTACTCCCAGCCCTGCGCCACGAGGAACGAGGGGATGAGGAGGAGAATCCAGATGAGGATCGGCCAGACGCGACGGCCGGGAAGGTCCGTGCGGTGGACGCCCCAGGCGAGAAGACCGCCGACCGCGACCGCGATGAGCGATGTCGCGAGGCTCACCGTGAGCGAGTCGACGAGGCCGATGACGGTCGTCGCACCGAGCGCATGCTGGACATTGGAAAGCGTGAACCACTCGGGACCGGTCCCGAACAGGCGTGGCGAGAAGGCTTGGATGAGGAACGCCGCCATCGGGATGACGAGCAGCGCGCCCAGGATCAGCCAGAGGACGACCGGCAGTCCGAATCGGCCGAACCGACCAACCAGCCGCGATCGCGCAAGGCGGGCGACGAGTCCGAGCTCCGGTTCCTCGAGCGCCGGCCGGATCGCGGGGCCGACCGGCGCGACAGCGGTCCCTTCGGACCCGCGGATCACGGCACGATCGTGTCGCTGAACCACTTGTTGATCGTCGACTCCTGGGCTCCCCAGGCGTACGGATCGATCGGCGTCGCGGGAACCGACGCGAGAGGCGGCAGCGCGGGCAGCGGGTTCACGCCATCAACGACCGGCCAGAAGAGCGAGTCGCCGGTCGGGTCGCCCGTCTGCATGATCGCCTGCCCGGCCGGCGAGAGGACGTAGGCGGCGAACGCCTGCGCCTCCGCGATGACCGCCGCCGGTGCCTTGGCGTCGATGCCGATCACGCCCGGGATCGGCGTCGACGGGTTGATGAAGGCGGTCTTGATCGACGGGTTGGCAATCCCGGCCCCGATCCCGGCCGAGCTCTGGATGAGCGCAATCTTGATCTGCTTGGTCTCGAGGGCGTGCAGCGTGTCGGGATTCGTGTTGTTGACCTTGAGGCCGTTCGCCTTGAGCTTCGTGAAGAAGGCCTCGCCCTGCGTCACGCCGCCGGCGTAGTTCATGAGACCCGCGACGAAGGGGTAGGTGGGCCCGGAGACCGACGGGTTGTTCATTCCCACCGCGTTCTTCCAGGTTGCGGTCAGCAGGTCATTCCAGTTCGTGGGCGGCGTCGTGACGACCTTCGAGTCGTAGACGAGCGCGCCGGCCGTCGTGAGCGAGACGGGGATGTAGCTCTTGTCGGCGGGAATCAACGACTGGCCGACGGTATTGAACGGTGCGCTGGGCTCGAAGCCCTGGAGGAGCATGCCCTGCTTGTCGAGCGCGGCGAAGGCCTCGTCGCCGTCGACCCACAGGACACCCCACTTCGGGTTGTTGGCCTCCGCGGCAACCTTGACGAGAAGCGGACCGGTGCTGTCGTCGACGAGCTGGGTCGGAATGCCGGTCGCCGCCTGGAAGGCCTTGACCACGACGGAGTCATATCCCTGGGCCGAGTAGACGACGAGCGGGACGTTGGCGTAGGTCGGGGCTGCGCTCGGAGACGGGCTGGCGGCGGCCGACGGGGACGGCACCGGGGAGACTGATGCCATGGCGGACAGTGAGGGTGCCGGGGCAGCCGGCGTTGCCGTTGGAGGCGGGCTCGACGTGGCCGAGGCGCTGCACGCGCTGGCCACCAGAGCGAGTGCCGAGATAGCGCCAAGCAATGCGCGCCGATCACCGTGAAACAACGGATTCCTCCTCGTGGACGATACGGGAGGCGATTCCAGCAACCGGCGATCAACGGTTTGATTCGCTGGGGTTAACGTTCGGTTGGTTCACTCGGATCGACGGTCAACCACGACGGGCCGCGCCGAGGTCGTCCCGAACGTCCGATCGGCTCAGGGTCGGCGAGAACGACTTCTCCGTCCTGGCTGCGGCCGCGTATCCGTGCGAGCGCGCCCGGCCCCGAGAACCCGTCCGACCAGAATCCGTCCGATCGGCCCTAGCCGCCCACTCCCCGAGCGACCACGGTTCGAGTGTGGGTCCCATCTCCGAGCCAGCGGCGCCGCTAGCTACCTCGGCGAGCCTGCCTGCGCTCGAGCCGGCCGCGGCGTCGGCGTGGACCGCTCATACCCCGCTTCCCGCAACCCCCGAGCCGGTCGGGATGGCCGGCGTCCTCTCGCGGGTGAGCCGGACCGCTTTCCGCTACGGGAACCGATACGCGATGATGCCGATCCATCGCGCCGGGCTCGCCGCGTGGCTGGGGAATCCGCTGACCGGCTGGCAGCTCCTCCTGACGACGACCGGCCGAAAGACCGGTCTGCAACGGCCGACCCCGCTCGGCTACCTCGTCGCCGACGGCTCGGCGTGGGTCATGGCCGGCTACGGCGCCTCGACGCTCTGGTACCGGAACCTGCTCGCGGACCCGGGGGTGGAGGTCCTGCTTCCCGCTCGCGCCCCCTTCGCGGCCCACGCGACCGAGTGCCTGGATCCGGTTATGCGGGCCCGGATCATCCCGCGCCTGGTTCGGTCGATGGCGCTGCCGGGAACGATGATCGGGTGCCTGCCGTGGAGCGCGTCAGACGAGCGGATCCTCGAGCTCACGACATGGGTCCCGCTCATTCGCCTTAGCCCGGCCGATGGCGGCGTGCTCGTCGCGGGACCCGACGACCCGGGCGGACTGGGCTGGACGTGGCGGGCCCTGGCGGCGACGCTCGTGACGGTCGGCGTGATGCGGCTGCTGCCGCGCCGACACCGGCGCTGAGTCGCCCGGCGCGTCGCTACTGGGTGCGAGATGCCCCCTCGTCCCGCGCCTCGACGAGATCGGCCAGCACGCCGCCGCGGACGAGCGCCAGCGCTGCCGCGATGTCCGCGCCCATCTCCCGGTCCACGTGCAGCGGCGGGACGACGGACCGGATCCGCCGGTGCGCCTCCGCCACGCCGCGCCCCGGCGCGGGAGCCGGTGCCGGTGCGGCTCCTGCCGGCGAGGCCCCGGGCACGGGCGAGGCCCCGGGCACAGGCGATGCCCCGGGCACAGGCGAGGCGCCACCCGCGCCACTCGCCGCGCCGCCGGCCGTCGCCAGGCGAAGATCGAGCGCCTGCGCGCCCACCAGCAGCTCGATCGCGAGGATCCGCTCGACGTTCGACAGGACGTCCCGGGCGTGGCGACCGGCGATCGGGCCCATCGAGACATGGTCCTCCTGGTTCGCCGAGGTCGGGATGGAATCCGCCGACGCCGGGTGGACGAGCACCTTGTTCTCCGACGCGAGCGCGGCAGCCGTGTACTGGAGGAGCATCATCCCCGAGTTGAGACCGCTCGCCCGGGTGAGGAACGGGGGCAGGCCGCCGTTCAGCCGGGCGTCCAGGAGCAGCGCGACCCGTCGCTCGGAGATGGCGCCAAGCTCCGCGATCGCCAGCTTGGCGAAGTCGAGGGCGAGCGCGATCGGCTCGCCGTGGAAGTTGCCTCCGCTGATCACGAGGCCGCCCCCGGTCGCCGCAACGTCCGCGCCCGCCGCGCCGCCCTCGGGGAAAATGAGCGGGTTGTCGGTCGCCGAGTTCAGCTCCACGTCGAGGACCCGGGCAAGATAGTCCAGGGCGTCGCGGATTGCGCCATGGACCTGCGGCACGCAACGCAGCGAGTAGGGGTCCTGGACCTTGTGCGTCGAGCCGTGGTGGGCCGCCAGCAACCCTGAATCCCGGAGGAGGTGGCGCATCTCGGCGGCGACGGCGATCTGCCCGGGATGCGGGCGAGCGAGCTGGTACGCCGCGGCGAAGGGGACATCCGTGCCGAGGAGCGCCTCCACGCTCTGGGCCGCGGCCACGGAGGCCGTCCGCGCCAGGCGATCCGCGTCGGCGAGGAGCAGCGCCCCCAGGGCGCTCATGAGCTGCGTCCCGTTGAGGAGCGCGAGGCCCTCCTTCGCCTCGAGCGTCAGCGGCTCGAGGCCCGTCTCGCGAAGCGCAATCAGGCCCGGCATCACGGTTCCGTCCAGCTCGACCTCGCCCCGCCCGATCAGCGGCAGCGCGAGATGGGCGAGCGGCGCGAGGTCCCCCGATGCCCCGACGCTCCCCTGGGCGGGGACGATGGGATGGATGCCCGCCTCGAGGAAGGCGAGGAGACGGTCCACGATCAGCGGCCGGCAGCCCGAATGGCCGAGGGCGAGCGTGTTGGCCCGCAGGAGCAGCATCGCGCGGACCACGTCCCGGGGCAGCGGCTGGCCGACGCCCACGGCGTGGCTGACGAGGAGGTTCTCCTGGAGCTTCCGAGCGTCGGCCGGCGGGATGTAGGTGGCGGCCAGGTCCCCGAAGCCCGTCGTGATCCCGTAGACCACCTCGCCCGCCGCCACGAGGCGCTCCACGACGGCACGCGCCTCCTCCATGCGAGCCCGGGCATGGACATCCAGTCGCGCGGGAGCGCCGCCGCGCGCCACCGCCTCGACGTCCGCAATCGTGAGATCCGCGCCCGTGAGGATCACCACGCCGGCGCCGGCCGCATCGGGCGCACGGTGCGGCCCGGGCGGGTGGTCGTGCTCTCGCGGCGTCGTTCCGGGGCGAACGGGCGGCTCGGTCATGGCGACGAGCATAGCCCGGTGACGGGGGCGCAACGCGGGCGGTCGACGCCGGCGCCATCGCGCCCGGATCCCCCGGCGGCCAACGCGTGCAGGCAAGTGTGGCCTGCATCTGGATCCCCGCGGCCAACGCGTGCGGGCAGGCCCGGCCCGCATCCGGGCCCTCGCGTATCCTCCGGGGGATGCTCACCATCATCGACCAGGTCGTCATCCCGTTCCTGGCGTCGCTCTTCGGCGC